>JBDTSX010000016.1:0-17902 GCA_039930925.1 Acidobacteriota bacterium
CGCCTGTCCCGCGGGAGCCTGGGCCGCCGGCGCTCCCGCACCCTGCCCGGCCTGCGCGAACACCAGACCCGTCATTCCGGCGCCGGCGAGAACAAGAGTCGCGATCCAGTGACGTGGTGCAGTCATAACGTGTACGAGCCTCCGTGATCTGTGCGGAAATATAGTCGCCGTCTCGACTCGCGCCCGGGTTACAGAGGGACTATAGAGCGAAACGCGAGAGAGTGCGCCGCCATCGCGTCCCGCCGTCCTCAAACGAGAAGCGGATCTTCGCCTGGACGGTCCGCGGAGCCACACGAAGTTGCCTTGCTGGAGGGTGTCGAACGATAACCGGTTGTGGGTCTGCGCCGGAAGCCGGCAGTTGCACGCCGCCGCGCTGCTGATCTATTCTTGCGGCTGGCGTTTGCAGGACGCCTCCAGTCCGCGGGAAGGGCGGCGCCCACCTGTCACGGTCTCGATACGGTAGATCGATCGACCTTTCTTCAGCCCATGATGCGGACACGGGCGCCACTTGAAGGAGGTCGTCCGTGTCCACGCCGAACTCGTCCCCTGTTACCACCAACCTCGAACAGCAGCGCAAGCTCGCCAAGGATCTGATCCGTGCGGCGCGTGACGGCGATCCCGCCGCGCTCGCGCGCATCCGCGCGGTTCGCGCCGACGCGGCCGCGCCGCGATCCCTCAAACTGGCCGATGGGCAGTTCGCCGTGGCCCGTGAGGCAGGCTTCGAATCCTGGCCGAAACTCGTCGCCGATCTCCACCTACGCGACGTCCAGGCATTCTGCGACGCAGTCGATCGCGGCGACCTGCCCCGCACGCAACAGCTCCTCGCCTCGGCACACGTCCGGAAACGAATCAACGATCCGATGTTCGCCTTCGGCCAACGGGCCGCGCACATTGCCGCAAAGAACGGCGCGATGCTGACGATGCTGATCGACGCCGGCGCCGACGTGAACATGAAGAGCGACTGGAAGAACGGTCCCTACACCGTGCTCGACAATACCGACGAAAATACGGCACGCATTCTGCTCGCGCACGGTGCGGCACTGACGCCGAACGCGGCGGCGCGGCTCGGTTGGCTCGACGAGCTGCAGGCGCTGGTGAACGCCGATGCCACGAGCGTGCACGCGCGCGGAGGAGACGGGCAGCAGCCGCTTCACGAGGCGAAGACCGTCGCGATTGCCGACTTCCTGCTGGACCGCGGCGCGGAGGTCGATGCGCGGTGTATCGATCACCAGTCCACGCCCGCGCAGTACGCGCTGGTCGATCGCCCGGACGTCTGCCGGCGCCTGCTCGAGCGCGGGGCCACGCCAGATCTCTTCATGGCGGCGCGTCTCGGCGACATCGGCCTGGCTACCCGCCTGCTGGATGCCGATCCCGCCTGGGTCGCGGCTCGCATCAACGAGCCGGGATATGCGCCGGTTCCGCCGTTCAACATCTACTGCTGGTCGCTTGGCTTCGGCATGTCTGCCTACGCCGTCGCGACAAAGTTCGGACACCGTGCGGTCAGCGATCTGCTGGCGGCTCGAAGCCCCGTGCGAATCAGGTTCATCGGCGCCCTGCTCACGGCGGACGAGGGAGCGGTGACCGCGATCCTCGCCGAGGACCCGTCGCTGCTCACGTCGTTGACACGACAGGAGCACGGTCACCTGTCACACGCGATCTTCCATGAACGTTTCGGCGCCGCAGATCTGATGCTCCGTCTCGGGTTCGATCCGGCCGCGCCAGGCGTGGACGGGGGAACTGCGCTGCATGCCGCGTGCTGGGTCGGCAGCGTGCGGATGGTTGAACAGCTCCTGGCGCGCGGCGGCGTGCCGCTCGACGCCAGGGACGCGACCCACCAGAGCACGCTGCTCGGTTGGGCCGCATTCGGTTCCGTGCAGCGCCGGGCGCCAGGCGGGGACTACCCCGCCGTCGCCGACCGGCTCGTCGCAGCCGGCGCCGACATTACCGCTGTCGGCAACGGCCAGGGCCGTACCTTGCTGGCGATGGCGGAGGGCAACGCCGCGATGCAGCAGGCGCTCCGGCGTCATGGCGCGACGTAACGACGCTCTCGAATGCCGGTGTGCTGATTCGTGAGTGCGGGGCCGGGCGACCTACTTGAGCGCGCGCAAGTAGGCCGCCTTCGCCCCGAAGCACTGCTTGTAGTACGGATGGGTCGCCTCGGCGAGGCGTTTCTCCGCGGCCGCCGCCGGCGTGAGCCCGGCGGCGTCCCTCGCGGAGCGATCCGCGCCGGCGTCGACCAGAGCGCGGAGCAGATCGACGTGATAGTCGGAGTCGTCGCCGCTGCCATCACCGAGCTTGCCGCAATGCGCCAGCGCGACATGCAGCGGCGGCTGCCAGCCCTCGCCAACCCGTTCGTTGGGACGCGCTCCCCCCTTCAAGAGATCGCGCACCATGGTGATCCGGCCTTGCTCGACCGCATGCGAGAGTGCCGGCTTGTCGCCGGCCTTGAACACCTGGCCGTTCGCGCCGGCCGCAACCAGCGCGTGGACGCCGGCCGAGGATCCCTGACTGGCCGCCCATAGGAGCGGTGTCGGCCATCCCTGGTCCCCTCGCGCCTCGATATTTGCCTTTGCCGCCACCAGCGCCTCGATCGTCGGCGCGTCCCCGGCTTCGGCCGCGAAGTGCAGCGCCGTCATGCCCTCCGCCATGTGATTCACGTTGGCGCCGGCGGCGGCGAGACGCGTCACGGCGTCCGGATGGCCGAACACGGCGGCCCGCATGATCGGAGTCAGGCCGGTGACGTCCTCGACCTCGAGGTTGGCGCGCTCGGCGATCGCGGCGTCGAGTGCCGCCAGGTCGCCGCGGCGCGCGGCCACCAGCACCGCCGGGCCGTTTTCGCGCCCACCCTTCGACTCGGCATAGGCGATGATCTCGCGGTTGCGGGTGACGATCGCGGTGAGCAGCGCCGAGGTGGGGTTGGCGCCCGCCTCCACCATGATCTGGACGATCTCGAGCGAGCGCTGATACACCGCATCGGTCAGCGCGGCCCGCCCCTGCGTATCGCGGATGTCGACGCCCGCCTCGATGATCGCCTTCACGAGCGGCGCATTGCCATTGGCCGCGGCCGCGATCAACGGTGATCCGGTGCTCGACTGCCCCGACCTGCCGCCGTAGTGGGGCGTCGTCCAGGTGGCGTCCGACGTCCCGGGCCGCTTGAGAATCTCGAGCGCCAGCGCCGTGAACTCGGGCTTGCGCGGCGTCGCCTGACGAAACGCCACCATGATCGGCTGGCAGTCGCCCTGGAGGTCGCGCGCCCGGACGTTGAAGCCATCTGACGCCAGGAGCGATCGCGCGGCAGTGGCGTCGCCCCGGCTCACGGCATCGCAAAATGCCTGTTCTGACTGTCCAGCGCGGCCGCTACACGACCAGGCGGCGCCTGCGAGCAGCAGGAGAAGGACGAGACGAATCGCGTGTCGAGTCGGCATGGTTGAACATCCTATGCCGACACGCGGCGCGGCGCGGGACAAAAGCGACAACCGCCGGCCGCAGCGGCACGCAGGGCATTGCAAAACCGCAACGTCCTGGCGAAAGCCGAAGGCCACGCACGTGTCACCGGTCTGGATTGTGACCAGCCGGGGCTGACCGGCGCGGCTCACGGTTATGCCGCATAATCGCGCCATGTGGAAAGGCGTGATTCATGTGCTGGCAACAGCGGCGGCGGCGTGCGGCGTGATCAGCGCACAAGCTCCTGGTCCCGCAGCCTACTACCCCGACACCGAGTGGCGGACCGCGACCCCCGAATCCCAGGGGATTGATTCGCAGGCGTTGGCGGCGGTCGTCGCGCAGGTACGCGAGAAGCAGCTGGGGGTCCACAGCCTGCTCGTGATCCGGCACGGCTACGCGGTCGCCGATGTGGATGTCTATCCATACCACTCCGCCGCCCCGCACGACATCGCGTCGGTCACGAAGACCGTCACCTCGACGCTGACCGGCGTGGCGGTGGCGAGCGGACTGCTGAAACTGGATCAGCCGCTGCTCTCGTTCTTCCCAGACGAACGGCCCGCCGACGCGGACGCCCGGAAGCGCGCCATCACGGTGCGCGATCTGCTGTACATGGAGTCCGGCCTGGACTGCGGCTTCCTGCCAGGGGAGCAGGAACTGGAAAAGATGAAGCGCTCCGCCAACTGGGTGCAGTACGCGCTGTCGTTACCGATGAAGAACGACCCCGCCACCCGCCCGTCCTATTGCAGTCCCGGTTATCACCTGCTCGGTTCGGTGATCGGTGCGGCGGCCCGCACGAGCGAGCTGGAATTCGGACGCCGGCACCTGTTCGACCCGCTGGGCATGCGCGATGTCGTGTGGGGCGACGATCCGCAGGGCCGCAGCCATGGCTGGGGCGACAGCCACTTCTACCTGCGCGATATCGCCAAGCTCGGTTACCTGTATCTGCACGACGGGCAGTGGAAGGGGAAGCAGATCGTGCCGCGCGAGTGGGTGGCGATGTCGACGACGCCGCCGTCGGGCGCTCGCACCGAGCCGGGGGGATTCGGCGTCGAGTGGGGAGCCACGAGCGGCGCCAATGGCCGGCAGTTCGGCGGCACGGGACGAGGCGGCCAGACCCTGGTGGTCTGGCCCGACCTCGACCTGATCGTCGTGAGCCTGGCCGGTGGAAATGCGGGCCAGCTCGCACCCCTCCTTCGCCAGGCGGTCAAATCGGACCAGCCGCTCCCCGCCAATCCCGCGGCCCAGGCACAGCTTGCGCACGAGACGGCCGCGGCCGCGAAGCCGCCCGCCGCGGCACCGCCCGCGCCGCTTCCGGCCATGGCCGCGGCTGTCTCCGGCAAGGTCTACGACTTTCCCGTCAATCCGTCGCGCATCGACAGTCTCGCGCTGACCTTCGCTCGGGACGGCGCCGCGCACGTGGATCTGACGTATTACGGCGAACCACTGCGCGTCCCCCTCGGACTCGACGGCGTCTACCGCGTCGGCCCGTACGGGCCGTTCCATCTTCCCGCGGGCGCGACTGGCAAATGGACATCCGGTGATGAGTTCCTGCTGGACCTCAACTTCATCGCCAACATCAATCACTACACGCTGGCCATCCGATTCACGCCGGAGCAGACGATCGACGTGACAGCGAATGAGGCATCGGGACTGATTCGCAACGGACGCCTGGTCGGTACGCCGGCGGCGAAGTAGCCGAGCGTCTGATTCCTCGAGGCATGGGTTTCGCCTGCGGCACCAACGGAGGCACCTGCACCCGGCTCGCAGCGCCAGATCGTCGAGGCTCTCCGCATGACACCTCGTGGTTCGTCCAGACGGGCACGCTCACCCCGTCGTAGAGCTCCGCGAGATCCTGCAGCAGCAATCGATTCTGAAAGACGCCGCCCGACATGGATGGATGCCCACCAAAACCGAGGGACTCCTTAGAATTTTGTTTTTGCCTTACTCCACACATCTTCCGACACGCCATGTAGCGCTCTGAGTTCTTGATATCTTACCCGTAGTTCGTCACGCTTCATTTTGTAGTTCGGATCATTCGCCAGGTTCTCCGTTTCATGCGGATCGGATCTTACATCGTAGACCTCCTCATAACCATTCTCAATCCAATTCATGTATTTGAAATCCTTCGTTACCACTCCTTCTTCTCTTGGAATTCTCGGGCCTCCTAAAAAGTAATGCTGGTAAAAGAAATCCTTTCTTTCAGGTGTTCTATGTTCCAGTAAGCTGATCAAATCCACGCCCTGCATTCTTTTCGGAATTGGCACTCCAGCCATCGCCAATATCGTCGGAGCAATATCTATGTTCAATGCAATCTGGGGCGCTTTGAATTGCTTGATTCTATCCGGCACATTTGGATCATAGATGAAAAGCGGAACTCGGATGGATTCTTCGTAACCATACCATTTGCCTTCCATGCCATGTTCTCCAAGGAACATTCCGTTATCTCCCATCAATATGATGATGGTGTTTTTTGCTATACCCAATTGATTTAGCTTTTTCACCATATTACCCACCACATCATCTACGCCGGTGATTAAGCGGTAATAATTCTTTACATTTTCCTGATATAATTCAGGAGTCCCAAACAGCCCTTTCCACCTTGACCTGCCAAAATTGGTATCCGTTCTAAGAAAGTCCGGAAGTTGATCCCAGTATTCGGGCGCGGCCGTTACCGGAGAAGGGATGGCAACATCCCGGTAATAGTCTTTATACTGTGGCTGAATGACATAAGTGGGAGGGTCTCCATCCTGCTCATGTGGAGCTTTAAAGCTTACGGAAAGGCAAAATGGCTTGCCGCCGTGTCCAAAACTGTCCAGAAATATCTGAATAGCATTGCCCAGCGTGTCGGTATCATGGGTTGTATTCCCATCTTTATCGGTAGTCAGATAATCGGGTTGTCCTTTGCCACCGGCTTCAGTGTCTAACCAGAAATCGAAGATCGAAGCAGGTGGATGCTGGCCGATGCCAAACTTGCCGGCGAATCCCAGGTGATAACCAGCATTTTTCAAGAGCACCGGATAATTCTCAGCAAGTTCATCCGGACCGAGATCTGTTGAAAAATCATGAATCTCATGACGTGACTCATATTGCCCTGTCAGTATGCTCGCGCGGCTCACACTGCAAATTGAGGTAGTGACATACGCATTGTGAAATAGTATGCCCGCGGCTGCCAGCCTGTCCATGTTAGGAGTCTGGATGATTGGATTACCCATCGCTCCCATAGCATCCCAACGCTGATCATCCGTAAGCAAAATGATGATATTGGGCTTATTGGCTGTGCGCTCCTGATCATTCTCCGCATGTGCTTTTGGGAATGCGAAGATTGCGACGAGAGTAAGCATCCCCACCGCAGCCACTAATTGGATGATTTTGCGTCTTTGCATGAGATACACCCTGCGACAATCATGAACCACATAGAAAGCATCTATCAGCTCCTGCGTCGGCGTAGGTCGGATCCACCAGATCCGTGCACGGCCCGGTATCAGACCTCCCGGCGCCACCGTCGAGCACAACGCAGATTAGTCTACGCCTCGGAGGGAATCAAGGATCGCAGACGGCGCCGTGACGGCGATTGCCGCTCCCGTCGGATCCTGTCGCTGTCGCTCAGGTCAACGTGCCAGGAAGCGTCGCCGCATACACGGGACAGAAGCTCGTCGCGGAACTCCAGGCGGGGAGCATGACTGGGAGACGGGCTGACCCGTTCGTCGCTGCGTGGTTGCCGGAACGGTTTGCCCGACTGTCGTGAAGAGCTGACGGCCCGCCACGGGCGTGCGCGATCGGCGGGGCCGCGCCGAAGCGGTGATCGAGATGGCGCAGCTCAATCTCCAGCGCGGACGCAGTCAGGACGGCCTCGATCAAGCGGCGCGGAAGCCTGGGCGTTCGCGGAGCGCTCCAAGGCGCGGGCGCGGCTCGACATCATTCGCGGCGACGACCTCACGATGACCAGCGCGATGACCGCGGGCGACCGGTGCAGTAGGCGAATCGTAATCGGCTCCGGAGTCATCTCAGCGAGCCTGACGGATGGGGACGCCCGTGAGATCCAGGCGATGCTGCGATGCCAGCGTCGCGCCTGAGGCTCACGAGCGTTACTGATGTTGGGAAAGGGAACGTGCCAGAGAGGCTCCGGATTGCGGGATTGGTCCGAGCTATCCAACCCTTGGGGAAGGGATGCGCCGCAACCCTAGCGACCCAAGGCGCTCAGCAACAGGTAGATGATAACCGCGAGAAACAGGCCGCCGCCGAGCAGTTTCGCGAGCGCATAGGAGCCGAGCAGTTTGAGCATGTGACGTCACCCTTCCAATGAGCGTTTCGTTGGCGCGTTGGAACCGAACTTATCGGCCATCGCTTCGTCTTCGCTCAGAGCGCGTTTGCATCAAGCGGGCCACCGGCAATCAGCATACTGCCGAGTTCCTGAAAAACAGGACGCCGGTCCCAGCGAGCCGCTTCAGCGCAATCCGCCGAGAAGGTAGACGATCAGGACGATCACCAGAATCGTGCCGAGACCGATACCTGCCCCTCCGCCTGCCCCCCACCGACTGTGGCCGTAGTAGCCTCCGCCTCCGCCAAACACCAGCAACAGAATAATCAGCAGAATCAGCATGGTTGAATTGATTTCCCTTCCTGCGTGAGCGAGACCTCCCGCCCTGGCGCCACGATAGAGGATCGGCTGATCCCGGTCTGTTCACAATTGGCCACTCTACGCGGTGGAGGGGCCGATTGAGCGCCCTCCGGTATGCAGAAGGTGACAGCGCCGATTGGGCGGATGCTCTAAGTTCAGTGCTTATCGATACCCGAATCCGATCGCTCCGTCCCTGTTGCGACGAGGTGTAACCGCTTCTGACCGCCAGCGGCCGCTGCAGGATCGGCATGGCATCCATGCGCCGAGACCAGACATGACCAAACACCAGATACTTCTGAAGCTGTTCGACCTCACCGAGCGGACCAAGTGTATCCATCATGCCAGCGTCGAAATCGGCCGGGAAGTGATCGACGTGGAGCAGGAAATCACCAAGCTGGAGGTCAATCTCGCGCAGCAGGCCGACGGACTGATGGCCGACCGCTACCGCGCCCACAACACGCCTCATGCAGGCCTTGCCCGCACCAGCCCGCGATGGCGGCGCGCGGCGGCCTGACCGGTTGACCCTTGAAGCGAGGCGGATCCGCCAGCAGCCTGGTGGATCGCGTCCAGGCCGGCTTGGACGATGGCCGGACCGCGGTCGCTAGTGCATCACGGTCCCGTTCTGCAGGACTCGAGCGAACTGTGGCGCGGTCAGCGGCGCACTGAAATAAAAGCCTTGTCCCTGGGCGCACTCTTCGGCCTGCAGGAAGGCGAGTTGCTCCCGTGTTTCCACCCCCTCCGCGATCACGCGATGGTTCAGGCTGTTCCCCATCTGAATCACCGCGCTGATGATCGGCGCCGCACCCGCGGCAATCTGCTCCACGAACGACTTGTCGATTTTCAACGCATCGATTTGAAAGTCCCGCAGATAACTGAGACTGGACCAGCCGATGCCGAAATCGTCGATCGCGACCTGCACGCCGAGCGCCTTCAGTGCGGCCAGCGAGCTCTTGGTTCCTGTGATATCGGCCATCAGGACACTCTCGGTCAGCTCGATTTCGAGCAGTTGCGGATCGAGCCCCGTGTCCTGCAGGATCCCGACGATCTGCGGGACGAACGACTCGCACTTGAACTCGAGCGCCGAGACGTTCACGGAGATCGGCACCGATCGGAGTCCGGCATCCTGCCACGCCTGCGCCTGGCGGCAGGCCTCGTGGACGACCCAGCGGCCGATCGGCAGAATCAGCCCGGAGTGCTCGGCGATGGGGATGAACTGAGCCGGTTCGAGCAGCCCGCGGCTGGGATGATTCCAGCGGATCAGGGCCTCGGCGCCGGCCAGGTCGCCGTTGTTCAGTTGAATCTTCGGCTGATAGAGCAGCGCAAACTCTCGTCGTTTCACTGCGTCGTGCAGACTGGTTTCGATGGTCTGTCGTTCGACGGCAATTTCGTTCAGTTTAGGCTGAAAGAACTTGAAACATCCCCGTCCCTGCTCCTTGGCATAGTACAGGGCCAGGTCGGCCCGTTTGAGCAGCGTCTCAGCGTCCTCTCCGTCATCGGGAAAGACGCTGATCCCGACACTGACGGTCACGCGGAGATCGTGGCCGGCGATGTGGCGGGGATGGCAGAGCGCCGAAATAATCTTGGTCGCGATCGCGGCCGCGTCCTCCGCGTTCACGAGCTCCGACAGGACGATCACGAACTCGTCGCCGCCATGGCGGCTGACCGTGTCGGCGTGGCGCACGCACAGGCTCACTTCCCGCGCCACCGCCCGCAGCAGTTCGTCGCCGAGATCGTGCCCGAGCGAGTCATTGATCTCTTTGAAGCGGTCGATATCCAGATAGAGGACCGCCATCCTCCGATGATGGCGGTGCGCCGAGGCGAGGGCCCTGGACAGCCGGTCGCCGAGCAACACGCGATTCGGTAGATCAGTCAGTGCGTCATGGTTGGCGAGATGGGAAAACTGCAGGGCCGTCCGTTCGGAATCTCTTCGCAGGCCGTTCTCACGCATCAGCGTGTCAACCAGCACCTTCAGGAGCTCTCCGACCTGCGTCAGCCTTCGCAGCGGAAGTGGCGGCTGGTTCCGCGCCACCGCCCACAGTTCCTGGAACTCGGTCCCGCTCTGGCGCGCGAACCGGGCCAGTGCGACCGAGTCGCAGAAGTTGATCAGCGCATAGCCGGCGACCGCAGCGCCGACCACCCGCCCGTCGAGGAGCACGGAGACCCCGATGGCCGAGAGTCCTGACGGGTCGCTGACGACCACCGGGGCGCAGTCGTGTCCCGACTGCGCCAGGCACGTCCGCGCACAGTCGGCGAACATCTCGGGCTCGTAGGCACGCTTCTCGAGCATGCTGGTGATGGGAGTCGGCGGCGTCGGCCCACAGACGCACACTCCCTCCGCGTCATAGAGCGCCACACTCAGCCGCACCACGGCGCCGTACTTGCGTAGCGCCGGCTCCCACACCGAAAGGTCAAACACACTGTCGGTGATCGTCGGCATCGGGCTATCTCGTGCCGGAATCAGGCGCGTCTGGATCGGGACGGCGCACGGGACCACGGGAGAGGAGATTCAGATAACTCGAAAATGGCCGGACCAGGGCGGCCGGCACCTGGCGCGGCAGCACCCGCAAGCCGCGTCCGTTGACGATTTCACATTCGCGGGTCTCGCGGAGATTCGGATTGGCCCGCATCTTGGCGACCGTCAACCCCAGTCGGAAGGACTCACCCATTTCAATCCAGTTCATCAGCAGGATGTTGTCCACGAGCGAGCTCATTCGAAAATCCCCCATCATCGAGGCCATGCCCAGCAGATCGGGATTCTCGTTGTTGTAGACCGCCGCGGTCTGGTACTCCTTCATCAACGCCACCAGGGCATGAAAGAAGTCGCGGAAGGTGCGCTCCTTGGTGCCGAGGGTCGAGCCGTAGGTGGAGAGGCTGTCGATGACCACCCGGGTCGGCTTGAACTCGGCCATGATCTCTTCGACGCGGTGAAAATGCGCGTCGATCTCGATTTCCTGTGGGGTGTCGTATTCCACCCGGACGATGCCGCTGTCGATACATTTCTTGAGGTCGATCCCGATCGTGCGGGCGTTGCGCACGATCTGGCCGACCGGCTCGTCCAGCGAGAACATCAGGCTGCGCTGCCCGAGCCGCGCCCCCTCCGCGAGATAGTGCAGGGCCATCACGCTCTTGCCGGCCCCGGAGATTCCTGCCACCACCGTCGTGCTGCCGACGAGATAGCCGCCATTGACCAGTTCGTCGAGTCCGTCCACACCGGTGGAGACGCGCGTCTCCAGATCGAAGGCCGCAATCTCGTCCCGGCTCTTCCTCGGCGCCTGCACGCGCCGATAGACTTCCAGGCCCCGGCCATCGACGATCCGGAAACTATGCCGCCCCATCTGGAAATCGTGGCCGCGCGACTTGACGACTTCGAGCGAACGCACGGTCGCCCGACTCATCTCCTCCAGTCGCAGACGAATCACCGTGTCCGCGATCGCTTCCTCAGCCCGGCGTAAGCGCCACGGATCGCCGACCGCCGCCTCCGCCGCAAGGACGGCGGTGAGATTCTCGCGCTGCATCCCTTCGGCGAGGAGCTGGAACGACTGCCGTGCTTCCAGACTTCCTCCGTCGCCCCGAGAGGGATCCACCTCGAGCACGCCGTCCACGAAGATGCGACGCGCGCGAATCCTGGTGGCTTCTTCGAGGAGCAGGCTGTCGGCTTGCTGCAGTTCGTGGGCAAATACCTGGCGGGTCGTAAAGATGATCTTGCACTTACCCGCGCGCTCGAGCGCAGGAAGATCCCACCCCAGCTGCGCCGCATCGCGGATGATCTTGTCGGGCGATACTTCGAACAGGACCACCACACCAGGCTCGCCGAACTCGGTCGCGCCGCGAAAGATGAACTCGACGCCAAGCGTCGTCTTCCCGGACCCGACCGAGCCTTCAAGCAGAATCAGGTTGCCGCGCGGAATGCCGCCCGAAAGGATGCCATCCAAACCGCTGATACCGGTCTTGACCAGATTACGACGCGGCATCGACCTTCTCCCCGCGCAGGTTCGCTGACCGCGATCCGCCAGTCACCGGCCGGTGAACCACGGCGGTGCGGGATCGGCACGACCAGCGCCATTGAACGCGTTGAACAGTTTCATGAAACGGTGAGTTCCGGCGTCCCTCAGTGAAGCACGAGAGCCCGAAGCGAACGGTTGACGCGAATCGGGCTTCTTCGACGGCACTCGATGAAGCCCAGGCTCTTGAACTTCTGGAAGGATCGACCGATGCACGATCTGGTCGAGCCCACCATCTCGGCCAGCCTTTGTTGAGAGATGTTGGGAACCACGCAGTCCGCCGTGTCGTCGTCGCGGGACCCCGCCAGCAGGAGAAGCGTTCTCGCCAGTCGTTTTTCGGTCACGTTGAAGAGCTGGTCGATGAGCTGTTCTTCAATTTCCAGGTTGCGCGCGAACATGTGGGCGATGAACTGATTCCAGACCTCAGCGTGCGTGTGCAGCGCCTCCATCATCGAATCCTTCTCGACAATGCCGATGGCGCTGTCCTCTACTGCCGTCGCGCTCCCGATGCGGACCGGTTGGCCGGCCAGGGACCCCTCACCAAAGAACTCCCCGGGTGCGAGGATGGCCACGACTGCCTCGCGCCCAGAGCTCGAGCGGACCGAGAGGCGCACGCCACCGCTTTGAATATAGAGGAGGTGTTTGCACGGGTCACCCCGGCCGAATATGACCTCATCGCGCCGATAGGTCATGACCCGCCCCGGTATCCCCGCGGACGACAGGAACGCGTGAGCGTCGAACGCCCGGTCCCGTTTTGGTTGCACCGTAGCTTTGTGGATCATCTAAGCGGTCGCTTACTCGAATCGGTATCACCACGCGACGCGAGCCTGGCGCGTCAGAGCGATGCCGCGCCAATCACCATGGGAATACACAGCCACGGATCCTGACAGTCGATTTGTCTCGTTCTCTATCCGCGACGGACATTTTATCGATGAGCAGAACAGGCAAACTGTATAAAACGAGACAGACCGTGTTGCTCGTCGCGGCGACCACTAACCCCCGAACGGATCGGCGAGCGTCAGCAGGACCTCTTCTTACCGTCACTGTGCGCGGACTGGCGTCCTTCAGGCGCCGGCGCCGAAGACGTCATCGTCTCGAAGGTGTACCGCTTTGTATTGCCGGGCAGAAAAGGAGGGGGTCGCTTAGTTGGAATCGAGCCTGTTCGTGTCCCGTATTTCACGCAGCGTGCGCCGCATCTCTTCGACCACCTTCATGTGATCGAGCGTCACTTCCAGTGTCTCCGCTGTAGCGTGCAGCGCGTCCATTGACGCCTCCCGGCGACGTTCGGCGGCGTTTCGTTCGTCCTCGGCCGCGACCCGCGCCGCCTCTGCGGTCTCGCGCAGCCGCTCGCGCTCGTGCCAGACCTGCTCCTGGGCGGTCAGGTCGGCGTTGCGAATCATCCGCGCGTCTTCCGCCGCCCGCCGCCCCTGTTCGGACTCGTCCCTGGCAGACTCTGCTGACACGCGCTCGACATCGGCGGTGCGGCTGTCCCTTGGCGCGTCCAGAGCGCTGTTCTCCGCGTTCTTCACGCCAGGTTCCAGTTCACCGACCGTGGTCCCCGGACGGCGACGTGTTCATTGAGCATGCAGACGCAGCGTACTACTTGAAATGCACGGTTTCTGTCCTGAACAGCAACAGCCCTTCCGGCATACGGGTGAGTGTCCACTCAACATGCAGCCGCGGAGCTGGTCCGTTCCTTGATCCACGTCGATTCATTGAGTGATCCGGCAAATTGTTCCATTGTGGACATCTCGCCACTGGCGGGTCACCTACGATCCGTGCGTCATGCTGAGCGACTTTATTATCGCCAACCGGACGGAGATCATCACGAGGTGCCGATCCAAGGTCGCCACGCGATCCGACGCACCCCTGACCTCGGTGGAGATCGATCATGGCGTGCCGATGTTCCTGGATCAGCTGCTCGACGAACTGCGGCACGGAGCATCCGCTGACTCTGAAATCACGCAGACGGCCACGCAGCACGGGCATGACCTGCTGATGCGGGGATACACCGTCTCGCAGGTCGTGCACGACTACGGCGACGTCTGCCAGGCGGTGACCGAACTGGCGGTTGAACGCCAGGCCGCGATCAGCCCTGACGACTTCCGGACGCTGAACCGCTGCCTGGACGACGCCATTGCGGGGGCGGTGACGGAGTACGGACATCAGCGCGATCGGTCGTGGAAACGAGAGAAGACGCTGCGAGGCGAGCGGCATGGCCTGGTGGTGCATGACCTGGTGAAGGCGCTCCACATCGCGAAGTTCGCGTTCGATGCGATCAGTTCGGGACGGGTTGGCGTCGCCGGCAGCACCGGGACCGTGCTCGGCCTCGGTCTCCGGACCGCAAACGAGCTCGCCGAGCGCTTGCTCGCCGAGGCTCCCGCTCCGGCGGCGGCGGCCGCTGACGACCACTGAGGACGCACCGGGGCGCCCCAGCGTGGCTACTTCGGGGTCACGCGAAACACTCCGCCGGGATTGGCGTCCTCGAGCATCCACACCGCACCGTCCGGAGCGACGGCCACGTCGCGAATCCGGTGCCCGACGTCCCAGCGCTCGGCGGGGGTCGCCCCGCCCTTGCCATCGAACGTCACGCGATTGATGGTTTTGGTGGCCATGCCGGCAATCAAGGCAGAGCCTTGCCACTGTGGGAACAGTGCGCCTTTGTAGAACGTGAGATTGCCCGGCGCGATGACCGGCGTCCAGTAGATGACTGGCTTGGTCAGGTCGGGCCGCGTATCCGGACTCGGGATCGGCACACCGTTGTAGTTGACCGCGTAGGAGACGAGCGGCCAGCCGTAGTTCTTGCCGGGCTCGATCAGGTTCAGCTCGTCTCCGCCTCTCGGGCCATGTTCAAGCTCCCACAGACGCCCATCAGGCCCAAACGCCAGACCGTAGGGCGTGCGGTGACCGGTGCTCCAGGTCTCCGCCGGAGCCAGATTCGGCGTCGGGAAGGTGTAGGTGCTGAGCACGGGCGCGGCCTTGGCCTTTTCGGTGTCGCTCGGGGGATCGATCAGGGGCGCACTCGACGCGCCCGTCTTCCCCGCCATCGGATTGCCCGGCGCCGGCTTGCCGTCGAGGGTCAGCCGCAGAATCTTGCCCAGCGCCTGGTCCGGATCCTGAGCTGGCGTCATGCGCTGGCGGTCGCCCACGGTCAGGAACAGAAATCTGCCGTCGGGAGAAAAGGCGATGGCGGCGCCGAACTGTCCGCCCTTGCCCTTCGGCATCTGGCGCCAGATGACCTGCAACCCGTCCAGGCTGGCCGTGCCCTCGCCGATTGACAGCCGGGCCCGTGCCAGCGCGAGGCTCGACCCGCCCTCGCCCGGCTCCGAGTAGGTCAGGTAGACGTTGTGGTCCGTCGCGTACTGCGGCGACACGTAGACGCCCAGCATGCCGCCCTGACCCTGCCACTGGACCGCGGGAACATTCGCGACCGGCGTCGTTGCCCCCTGCTCTGTCACGAGCCACACCGGGCCAACCTTCTCGGTGATGAGCATGCGTCCATCAGGCAGGAAGGCGATGCGCCAGGGCAGCTTCAACGTCGCCACCTGGGTCATCGTGAACGGCAGGGTGGCTTCGGCCTTCTGTTCGCCCGCGTTGATCTGTGCCGCCGCCATGGTCGGCACCAGAGTCAGGAGCAGAGCGGTCTTGATCAGCGTCTTCATGCGCGTGTTCTCATTGAAAGCCGGGTAGACCGACGGTCAGCCTTCTGAAGTGCGGCAGGCATCGTCTCGTGTCCGGCGAGTGTGACCATGCGAGATCGACCGGGCTCGTCATATCGTTCGAGCTCGCAGAGGCCAGTATAGCCGTTCCCCGTGGGCCCCTCGCCACCCGTCCCAGCGCTTGAGTACTGTGTCCCGATCGGCGCATGATCAGGTCATACGCTCGAGGCAATCCCCGATTCGGACGAGACCGAATGATCGCGTATCCGTTCACCTGTGGATCGATCGGAGCGACAGATGCCCAGATATTCCGCTCGCATTAGAGCCGCGCTGATTCCCATCGCGGGCCTCGTCGCCGTCGTCTCCTTCGTGGCGCTCACCTACGGGGCGATCAGGTCCGAGCCGGCGCAGATTATCCCGGCCCCCGCGGTGGATCAGGCCGCGCCTCAGACCACGTCCCAGGTCGCGGTGTTCGCCGGCGGTTGCTTCTGGGGTGTGCAAGGCGTCTATCAACACGTCAAGGGCGTCACGGCCGCAGTCTCTGGCTATACCGGCGGCGAGAAGAAGACCGCCAACTACGAAACGGTGGGGCGGGGTGCCAGCGGCCACGCGGAGTCGGTGCGCGTGACCTTCGATCCGCGCCAGGTGAGCTACGGCCGCCTCCTCCAGGTGTTCTTTTCCGTCGCCCACGATCCGACCGAGCTCAATCGCCAGGGGCCCGATACCGGCACGCAGTACCGATCCGCGATCTTTCCCGCGAACGCGGAGCAGGAGCGGCTCGCCGTGGCCTATATCGCGCAGCTCAATCAGGCCAGCGTCTTCAAGGCTCCGATCGTGACGACGATCGAGCCGGGCCGGCCATTCTACGAGGCCGAGGAGTACCACCAGGATTTTTTGAATCTGAATCCCACCTACCCGTACATCGTGATCAACGACCTTCCGAAGATTCGCGAGCTGAAGCGCGTGTTTCCTGAGCTCTATCGCTCGAGTCCGGTATTGGTCGGAACCAGATAGGCGGCGGATACGATCGGGCGGTGTGTCGTGCGGGCAGCCGTCAGACCGGGCGGCCGCGGCAGTATGCCATCGAGGCTCTGAGTTCCTCGACTGGCGAACGGAGTCCCACGTAGTCGTACTCAATCAGTGCCGGAATCGCCGGCGCCGATGCGCCGACAACGGCCAGGACCTCGCGGATCGGGGTATCGCCTTCGCCGAACGGCTGGCTGGTGCCGCCGTTCCGCAGTCGATCCCTGACACTCACGAACGACACCCGCGATCGATGCTCGCGCAACGCCGCCACGGCGTCGCAGTTGGAGGCGGTCAGATTGCCGATGTCGAGCTTCAGCGTGAACGCGGGGGACAGCGCGAGCGCGTGTGTGAGGGCCGGCGTGTCGACGGCGCCGGCGGGGTTACCGTCGATCTGGTTGTGGATCGCGACCCCGACCTGGTGGCGCTCGGCGAATGGCGCCAGCCGCCGGGCCATCGTCATCGTGAGGGCCGAGCTGACGGTCGTGACGCCCAGCGCCTTGGCCTGCCGGAACGTCGCGTCGATCTCGTCATCGGAAAAGGAATCGTTGTAGGCGAGCATGCAGGCGTGCACGGTCAGTCCGGCGGAGGCAAGCGCGCCGCGCGCCTGGTCGAAGAGAGCGGCCGGCGCCTCGATCCGCCAGGTGCGCAGCGCCGCCCGCGCTGAACCGTCGGTCGCAGCCACCTGTTCCGGCGTCATCACGATCCGGCGCGGATAGGCCGCCGAGCCGCCCATCACCGGCGCCGTATTCGGCGGCGCGGGCTCGAGATTGACCAGGGCGAGCTCCACGTGGGTCGCCCCCACGCCCTGGAGCGCCTGGATCACCTCGTTCAGGTTGTCGCGGCCGGGCACGCGCGGCAGATCGCGGAAGCTGGACGTGCTCACTCCGACCGCCGCCTCGGCGGCGGAGAGTTGCACCGGCCGCATCGCCGCCGCAAAGGGCAGGCCGACGAGCAGGACGCCACCGAACTCACGTCGCGAGAGTGCCGCCATCCGCGGATTATAATCCCCATCACATGGCGGCCACGCGGGGGTTTTTGGTTCCGGGCGCCGTCGGCGCGGCAGTCATCGCCTTCCTGGTCTGCGCCGGCGCGGCGCCCCTGCCTCGAGTACCGGCGTGCCCCGCGAAGCCGACCCCCCTCCTCTCGCCGCAGTT
>JBDTSX010000017.1:0-17254 GCA_039930925.1 Acidobacteriota bacterium
CTGCAACAGCGATCGCTGCTGATTTGCGAGGATGCGTGCGGAGCAGTCGAAACATCATGACCCTGGTCCGGCTAAAGCCGGACCCCACCGGTACAAACCGTCCGTCTGGATTTCTATGGCGTCCGGCTTGAGCCGGACGACGGCGCTCATCGTTTGACTTCGATAATGGACGTCGCCGTTCGACCGAACACTTCCGGTTCGTACATCTCCTCCGCGTGCGCCGGCGCCGTCCGGAACGATCCCGCGGTCGTGGCGCGGACGATGTAGCTGAAGATGTGGCGGCCTTCGCTGAGGCGCGTCGCGAACAGCTGGATGCGATCGTCGTGCCGCTCGACGTGATCGAACCCGCCGCGGTCCCACCACCGCCATCCGCCCTGCGACTCTCCCTGCTGATCCTGCTCCGCGCCAAGGGATCGCGCCGTCGTGGCGAACCACGACTCAACCGGCTCGAAGCCCGCCGGCAGCGGGTCGGTGACGGCCACGAAGCGCCGCTCCTTGGTCAGGCGCACGGTGAGCGTGATCCGCACGAGATCGCCGGCGTTGTAACTCGTCGCCGGCGGCTTCGTGCCCTTCTCCACATACGGCGCATAGGAGCGTTCGATATTGAAGCCGGTGTTGAGCCCTTCCTGGAAGAGGAGATCGGCCGCGTACCGCAAGCGCGCGGTATAGAACAGCGTCCCGGTACCCTCGCGCGTGAAGGTCAACGGCGAAGACGAGCCCGGCGCGCCGCCGGCGAGCACCTGCGCCATCGGCACTTCCTTCGACGCGGACGATGACGTCCGTCCCTTGAACTGCTGGCGTGCGATCTCGGTCGGACCCAGCCGGACGACGGCGCTGAAATCAGGCACCACCGTTTCGTATTTCCGGTAATACGCCACGAGCGATTCCATCGCGTAGGCATTTTCCTGGGTGTTGCCCCAGCGGCCGTCCTTGCGGACCGTCATCATCCAGCGGACCATCGGCCGGATCTGCGCGAGCACCTGCGGATCCGCCTCGCCGGCCCGCACCAGGCTGTTCAGCACGATCGCGGTCGAGCGGACGTTCGAGTTCCAGAACCACAGCAGATATGGATCGCTCAGTTCCTCGACGTGCGCGCTGCCGGCCTCCGGCAGCACCGCATTGTTCAGGCGACGCCGGAGCTCGGCGACGCGCGGGGTCGCCGTCTCCCCCTTCGCGATCATCGCGTCGTGCAGGTACGCGAGCGCGAACACCGGCATGCGATCGCGATAGCCATAGAGGCGGTTGATGTTCGAGTCCTGGTTGCGGCCGCCTTCAGCGAGTACCTTGACCGCGAACGCCTGCCAGGCCGTATACGAGGCCCACCAGCCTTCGTTGACGGGCAGCTTCTCGCCAAGCTGTTGCTCGAGATAGGTGTACGCGCGTTCGCGCATCCCGGCGTCAACCGTATATTTCAGGTCGGACGCGGTCTTGAACACGTGCAGGAGGTACGCAGTCAGGTACGGTGAGGTCGACCAGCACTGGCCCGGCCAGTAGGCGAAGCCGCCGTTCCCGCACTGGAATGCTTCGAGCTCCTTCAGCGTCTGCTGCACCGCCGGCCGCATCTTCGACGGGTCCATCCCGGGAAGCGAGAAGGCATCCCCGAGATCCGCCGCGAGGAGCAGCGCGAGCGCCCGCGAGCCCTTTTGTTCGGCGCATCCGTACGGGTACTCGACCAGATACCGCGCCCCCTCGCCGAGGCCGACCATGGCCGTCGACGCGGTCTCCACGTGCAATCCGCCGAACCCCGGAACGACGCCGGTGGGAATCGTCAGCGTCTCCGTTCCCACGGCCTTGGCGTCGTTGGTCTCGCCATAGGCCGCCACTGTTTCCGGCGAGACCAGCACCTCCACGGGAATCACGTCCTCGAACGCGTCGGTCTCGCTGCCGACCGCGGCCGACATCTGCACGCGTGCGCGCCCGATCGACTTGCCGCCCGCCTGGAACCGTACGTCGATCGAGCCGTTCGCCGCGATCGGCACCGACTGGGTCGCGTTCGGTCCGAGATCCAGGATCGCGGGATCAAGACTCTTCATCGTGACGACTGCGGTCCCCGCCGAGGCCAGCTGGCTGGTGACCACCGCGCCAAAGAACGCCGTGTCGCCGACCGCAAGGAAGCGCGGGAACGTCGGCTTCATCGTGATCGGCTTGTTGACCCGGACTTCGCTGTCCCCCGCGCCGAACCGGGAAACGCGGTCCCCCGCGACGGCCATGATCCGGTAGGTCGTCAACGACTCCGGCAGCTTGATGTCCACGCTCGCGCGGCCCGCGGCGTCAGTAGTGACCGAGCCCAGCCAGAATGCCAGGACGCGGAAGTCCTTCCGGATCGTGCCTTCGCCGCCGTCCACGCCTCCCCCGCCGCCGTCGGCGCCGCCCTTTGGCGTCAGCACCCGGCGCGAAATGATCCGCTGCCGGTTGTCCTCGTTCATGACCTGCAGCGCTTTCTCGACGTAGACGGAGCGCAGGATGTCGGGTGTGTGATACGCCGTCAGCGACAGAACGCCATAGTCCACCGCCCAGAGCGTGACTTCGCTGGCGGTCCCCCGGCCCTGCGAGTCCTTCACCGTGATGTCGACCTTGCCGGCATTCGCGGGACGGTACTCGTCCTTGTTGGCGGCGACCGCCACGGTCAGGCGCTTGGTCGAGTCCTCCACCTTGAGCTCGATGTAGCCAAGCCGGAACGACGGCTTCCCTGGGTCGGACGCGTCTTCGCCGGGAGCGGCGTCCGCGGCCGGCTTGCCATCAGCCGCCGGGGCTTTGCTGCGTCCCTTCACGAGCAGCACCGACACGAACACGTTCGGGATGTCACTCTCGGTGATCGGGATCGTGACGGACTGCTGCGTCGAGGTCAGCGCGAATTGCCGATGGGTTCTGATGCCTTCGCGTTCGGTAGTGACGAGCGCGGTCGCCTGCTCCCACGGAGACTGGATCATGATGCGGGCGTTGTCCCCCGGCTTCCAGGTCTTGCGCTCGGGGACGAGATCGATCCGGTTGTGATCGTGGCGCGCCCAGGCCGTGTAGCCATTGCCGAGCACGTAGAACGACGAGCGGGTCACCGCAAACGCGCCGTTGGCGGCGCGGCCGGTCGCCGACACCTCGAAGTTTCCGCCGGAGGGCAGCTGGATCTCGAACGGCATCGGACGATCGGCCGACGTGACCGTCCATTTCCCGATCGGCACCACCGTACGGGTGGTTTCCCAGTTGTAAAACCCGTTGCCCTCGGCCGACCGCACGCTCTTCCACTGAATCTGGTTCAGCTCCACTTCGACCGGCACGCCCGCGACCGCGACCCCATCGAGCCCGGCCACGACAATCTCGGTCTTGATGCCGGTCTTCTGTTCGGCGAAGTACGGGATCCGCTTGTACCCGACGTACCACGGCGCCGGGTGCACGGTGATCCCGAGACGGTTCGCGATGTGCTGGCGCGACACGTCTTCGACGTCACCCTCCAGGGTGTAAACCCACGGCAGGCCGGCGCTGTCGGTGGTCGGCAGCTTGAGGGGCAGCGCACCGGTCGTCGCGAGCGTCGTCTCTTCACTCTTGATGATCTTTTCGTACTGCCCGTGGGGCCGGGCTTCACCGATGAACTCCCACTGCCCCTCGTCGAATTTCTCGCGGATCGCCTTCGGCACCTCGTAGGCGACGTTGCGCGAGAACGTCCACTTCACCGGGCGCGCACTCATCGGCGCGCCAAACAGGTAGCGGGCGTTGACGACGCCGCTGAGCGTGGCGCCCGAGATCGGCCCGTCCGGCGTCAGCGTCACGTCCACCCGGAAATCAGGACGGCGGTAGGCGGCGACCAGGAACGAGGCGTGCACCGATTTCTGATAGGGCACCATGTCGTCTTCGTCCGGCCCGGGTTCCGATCCGGAATCGGGGCGGCGTTCTTCCGGAGTCTTGACCTTCGGACGATCCGCTTCGAGGATCGCCCTCAGCGAGTAGTTGCCGAGCGCGCCATCTGCGGGGAGCGTCAGCGTCCAGTCCGCGCTGCTCCAGGCGTTCAGCGTGATCGTGCGCGTGTCGACGACGCGATCCTGGCTGTCGCGGAGGGAGATGATGACCGGCGTCCCGGCCGGCAGGAGCCGGATGCCGGTGGCCGTGTTGTGGCGCAGCACCGCCTTGAAATGCACCTCTTCGCCAAGGCGGTAGACGCCGCGATCGGTGAACACCGTGCCGCGCAGCATCGGCGTTGCCTCGCCCCGGTCGTAGCGCACGTCGAATTCCCAGGGACTGACACCCTCGTTCCAGTCGCTGCCGACGTAGGCGATGTCGCCATCCTTCTCGGCAGTGACCAGGAACTCGAACTTGCCGTCGTACTGGTCGGTGTCGTCGGCGCGAATCGGCGTGTCGGCGGCAATCGCGACCCCGTCGGCGCCGGTGGTCCCTTTCCAGAACACGCTGTTGTCGAGGCGGACGATCGATACCGTGGCGCCGGCCACCGGCGCGGCGTTGTCGAGCCGCGTGACGAAGACCAGCGTGTTCTGCGGGCTGTCCTTGACGCTGATGCCGAGGTTCGTCACCTGCACCACGGACGCGCGGGTCGGGTTCTCGTCATACACCGCGGCGCGGGGAGTCGGCTGTCCCGGCTGGACCGCCGCCCAGACGAGACCGGTCTGGGTCGGCCCGAGCGCCTTGGCGATGTCCAGCCCGTGCGACTGCGTGCGATCCGCGGTGACCCCAAGCTGACGCGCCACTCCAGGGTCAGCCGGCGGCTGCTTGAAGCCCCCGCCCTGCAGCCGCACCAGCATCGGCATCAGCTCGCGCGGTGGGATCGGAACCGCCCACTGAGTGGCCGTTCTGTAGTTCCGCGAGTAGAACGGCAGCAGGCTGCCGCCGCCGGTTTCCCAGACGCCGTGGCCGTCGCCAAAACTCGTGAACGCGGACCGGTGCCAGTTCTCAATCCGTCCGAGCCACGTGTATCCGAGCGTCTGCCCGTCGGCGGCACGCAGCCCGGGACCGATGCTGACGACGTAGGTGTGCGCGGGGGGCTGCGGCTCGAACCCGGCATCCTCGAGCGTCAGCCCTGACTCGATATCGCGCGTCTCACCATAGCGGTTCTTCTCGCGGGGAGTGGTCGCCTTGCTGAGGGCCACCTCGCGAGCCGGTGTGGTCACGTCCTTCGCGCTGAGCGCCTGTGCGAACTCCTTGACCTTGACCGGACGCCGCAACGAGATCTCGTTCGCGCCATCCGGATCGCACGATCGTGCGCAGTAGACGTTCTCAACGAAGAACGCCGGCTCGACCTTGACGGTGTAGGCCTGCGGCTTGCCGGGCGTCGCCGGGCCGGCCGGGGACGGAACCGCCGGATCGACCGTCAGCTCGATCCAGCTCTCCGGCGGGACCGCTGTCGCCGCCTCGAGCACCACCAGCCCGCGCTTGACCGGAAAGCGCTTCTTGTCCCAGTCCGCGGCCGGCGTGAACGTCACCGGCGCGGTCGCCGATGCGATCGCCATCGTCGCGCTCACCTTGGTGTTGAGCGGTTCGAGCGCCTGGGGATCGGTGGCGCGGAGCCGCGCGCGGAGCGCCTCCAGATCGTCGAGCTTCCATTCGTGCGTCGCGAACCGGCCCGACACGTGTGCCGCGATATCGGCCGGAACCACGCGCTGGTTGAAATGCAGCGCCACCATCAACGCGCCGTCAAAGCGGTTGCCTCGCCGCATCCACTCGGTGCTCAGCAGCTTCGCGGTCGGCGTCGTGAAGGTGAACGTGAACGGCCTGGCGAGCCGCCGACCGCTCACCGCCGCGGCCGTCGCCGCGACCGTGACCTGATAGCTGGTCGCGAAGGGCAGCGGACGCTTCGGGTCCGGCGTGAAGATCAGGATGGTCGTGCCCGACCAGCGGAACGTGCCACCCGGAATCGCCGGAGCGATCCGGACGAATGGCGGCAGCACACGCGCCGGTAGCTGTCCCAGCGTGACCATCGGCTCCGAAAAGACGACCCGGATCTCGTTGGCCTCCGCCAGGCTGGCGACTTCCCCCTGCGGACCGGCGTTCACGATGGTGAGGGGCGTGGTCGGGCGAGCCTGCGGCGCGGCGCCGGCAGCACCCGCGCGGAGACAAACGGCGGCCAGCAGACAGCACATCCAGAACGGGCGCTTCATATATAACGGTCTCGGAAAACGAGGTGGGGAACGGTCGCGAGCATCAGCCGCTCCTGCTGCTGGTATTAGACACCAGCGGGAGAAAGCTGTGCGCTGCTTTACGCGTGCGCGCGGCGCTCCTGCACGGCGAAGAGAGCCGGCAGCCGTTGACGGAGGATTTCGGCGACCCGCGAACCCGGAGACTTGCCGCTGAGGATCGTGGATGCGCTGAAATAGACGAGGGCGGTCACACCGACAGCCGACCAGAAGGCCACTCCGGCAATCGCCGGACCGAGCGCCGCCACCGACAGGGTGCACGCGGCGTCCAGCGCTGCCGCGACCGCGCGCGGCGCCAGCCGCACCCGGCGCGCCCGTGCCTCCTGCTTCCACTCCTGCGCGACGATCCGGCGATCCCCGCCCGGCGGCATCAGCGCCGCGTCGTCGACCGCACTCGGATCGTGACCGATGATCTCCGCCTGCGCCTTGATGATGCGTCCGGCGCGGCGGTCGCCCTGCGGAAAGATCCGGCAGAACTCGTCGACGATCTCGTCGGCGTCGAGCCCCACGGCCCTCGCATAGTCGCGGACGAATGCGCGAGCGAAGATACCCGAGGGCCATTTCGAGATGTCGTTGCGCTCGAGGCCGTACCAGAGATCGGCGCCAACCTTCGTGACGGTCACGATTGTGTCGATACTGATGCCCCGCCGCTCGCGTTCGCTGCGGAGATGCGGACCAAACGTCTGGTTGTCGGTCATGACAGGAAGACCGGTTGGGGAGCAATTCCCGGGCCTAGAGAGACCTGCCGCATTGCAGGCGATCTGCGACGTCTACGCCAGGCCCACTACTATTTCTGTAATGCGGTGCCCCATTTTTGATGCCGAACGTTTGGATCTCCGGCTTCGCTTTTTTGGTTTTGACGGCGCTGTACCTCCCTTGTGGCCGCTGGCAGTCCCCTGACATGATCCGTCGGTGGGTACCTACTGCCTCAGTCTGCACGCCGGCTATCGGTGCCGGCACACGGGCGCGTGCTGCACGAACTGGGCGGTTCCCGCGGAGCCTCGCGTCATCGACATCGTCCGCACCCACGCGATCAGGCCACCCCGGCGCGTCGAAACGCTGTTCGTGCCATCGGCCGATCTCGAGAACCCGGGCTGGAGCGTCGCACGCGATCCGGACGGTGACTGCGTGTTTTTCGATCGCGGCGCCGGCCGCCTGTGCGTCATCCATCGTGATGCCGGGCTCGAAGCGCTGCCGTCCGCCTGCCGCCACTTTCCGCGCAAGATGCTGCGCGACGACCGGGGCACGTTCATCTCCCTCTCGCACTTCTGCCCCACGGCAGCGGCCCTGCTGCTCCGCAGCGATCCGCTCGACATCGTCGACGCGCTGCCGCCGCTGCGTCTGGCGGAGCCGATCGAAGGCATGGACGCGGCGGGCGCGCTGCCGCCGCTCGTCAGGCCAGGCCTGCTGAGCGGGCTGGACGGCTACGCCGCCTGGGAGCGCGCGTGCGTGGCCACGTTCGCGCGCGGCGATCTGGACTCGCGCCAGGCACTCGATCTCATCGCCGCCGCCACCGAGCGCGTGCGCAGCTGGTGCCCACGCGATGGTCCGCTCGCCGGCGCGATCGAGGCGGCCTTTCAAACGCCTCGCGGCGAGGATGGCGCTGACTTGGGCGTTCAGGCCCGGGCGATCGAGACCGTCCGCGCGCTCGCCGGAAATCGCCTGCCGCACGATTTCCCAGTAATCGACGGATTCGACGCCGCGTGGTCGGACCTGGTCGCCCCGTCGTTCGGGCCGTTCGACTTCGGAATGAAAAATTACCTGGCCGCCCGGGTCTTTGCGAACTGGGTCGCCTACCAGGGTCGTGGATTGCGCACCATCGTCGAGTGGCTGCGCACGTGTGCGGCGGTGGTGCGGTACCATCTCGTAGGTCGCGTGCAAGAGACGCTGCGTCCTATCGGCGCCGATGACTTCATCGAGGCCGTGCGCATGGCCGACCTCCTCCTCCTGCACGTGATCGACACCCAGGATTTCGCGCGGCGGTTGGCACCCGCCGAAGGACCCGACGTCACATGAACACGTCCGCTCTCGAGCGCTTCCTCCGCTACGTCACCATCGACACGCGGTCGGACGAACAGTCGTCCACTGTTCCGAGCACGCCAGGGCAGCTCGTCCTGCTGCGGCTGCTCGTCGAGGAGCTGCAATCGATCGGGCTGCAGGACGCGACGATCGACGAGAACGGCTACGTCATGGCGACGGTCCCCGGCTCGCCTCGGCACACCGACGCGCCGGTGATTGGCCTCGTCGCGCACGTCGATACCTCGCCAGAGATGCCCGGCGAGGACGTGCGGCCGATCGTCCATCGCGCCTACGATGGGCGTGACCTCATACTGCCGGACGATCCCGCTTTGGTGCTGCGCGCGGCCGACAACCCGGCGCTGGCGGCGCGGATCGGCGACGACATCGTCACCGCATCCGGCCTGACGCTGCTCGGGGCCGACGACAAGGCCGGCGTCGCCGCGATCGTCGCGGCGGCTGAGTATCTGGTGGCACATCCGGAGATTGCGCACGGCCCGGTGCGGATCGCCTTCACGCCGGACGAGGAAATCGGCCGCGGCGCCGACCATTTCGACGTCGACCGCTTCGGGGCCGTCTGCGCCTACACGCTCGACGGCGGGGGCCGCGGCGAGCTCGAGTTCGAAAGCTTCTCGGCTGATGCGATCACCGTCACCTTCACCGGGTTCAATACCCACCCCGGTTACGCCAGGGGACGGATGGTCAACGCCATCAAGATTGCCGCTGACTTCATCGCGAGCCTGCCACGCGAGGCGATGTCGCCGGAGACGACGGACGCATACGAGGGATACGTGCATCCATACCAGATGCAGGCCTCGGTCGAGCGGACGAGCGTCAAGGTGCTGCTGCGAGACTTCGTCACGGCGGGATTGAACGACAAGGCGGCGGTCGTCGAACAGCTGGCGCGTGATGCCGTCGCGGCGCATCCCGGATCGTCGGTGCAGTTCGTCGTGGACGAGTCCTACCGGAACATGCGCGAGGTGCTCGAACGCCATCCGCGCGTGGTCGAGCATGCGCGGGACGCCATCCGCCGCGCCGGGATGGAGCCGATCGAGCGCCCCATCCGCGGCGGCACTGACGGATCGCGGCTCTCGTTCATGGGGCTGCCGACGCCCAACCTGTTCGCCGGCGAGCACAACTTCCACTCCCGCCTCGAATGGGTGTCGGCGCAGGACATGGACAAGGCGGTCGAAGTGATCGTCCGGCTGTGTGAGGGGTGGGCGCTACGGTAGCGTCCGGCTTTGGCCGTCCGTCCGTAGCGTCGGGCTTTAGCCGGACGAGGTCGGGCTTTAGCCGTCCTTCCGTAGCGTCCGGCTTTAGCCGGACGAGGTCGGCTGAAGGCGTAAGGCTGAAGGCTAAAGGCTTAGAGAGGGCGCAGTGTTTCATCGGTCTTGCCGCATTGCCGCCTGGAGCGCCGGCGTGGGGCTCGTCCTCGCGCTCTCGTTGGGTCCGGTCGCTGCTTGGCCGCAGGCTCTCCCTGCGTCTGGCGGGGTCAAGACCGACATCGATACCGAGCAGCTCCTGACTCGGTATTTCGCCCGCGCCGACGGGTACGAACTGGCCTTCCGCAATCTCGTCGCGGAGGAAACGAAGACCATCGAGGTGTATCGCCCCTCCGGCGCGATCGACAAGCGGCGGGAGATCGTCTCCGATCTGCTGCAATCCTCCGCAGCTCGCCAGAGGCCGGCTGTGGCTCGACGCGCAGACCGGTCAACTCTGACGGACGGCATGGGAGCTGGTCGTGCGTCATCCAGCCAGTCCAGACCCCCTACCGATCGTCCGACGGGAAAACAGCTACGGCCCGAGCCGCTTCGGGATTCTTGTCCCCGAGCGTATCGTGTTCGAATGGCTGACGCGCTTCAGCCATCCCAGGAATGCGGCCCCGTCGTTCGCGTTGAGCGAGCGCGCGACGTTTTCGTACGGCTCATTCCGGCGCTTCGACGTGGCGACGAGCGAGGACGTCAAGGCGCCGGGAGCTCTGAAGCCTTGAGGCCTATTGCAGCGTGAAGTTCACCGTCGCCGTCATGATGATCGGCACCACCTGGCCGTTCAGCTCGGTGGGCGTGAACTCCCACTGCGCCGCGGCATCGGTCGCCGCCTGGTCCAGCGCGGGAATCGACCGCAGGATCCTGGTGTTGACGACCCGTCCGTCGATGCCGATCGTGACTTCCAGAATGACGACGCCGGAGATGCCCGCCGCTTTCGCTTCGACCGGATAGACAGGCCTGGCATCCTTGATCTTGGTGGGTGGTCCGACATTGCCGCCGACGCGAACCGGCGCGGAATCCAGCGGTGCGTGCGACGCCAGCGTGTTGGCGGTCGGCGCCGACGGCGTTAGCGTCTTCCTGATCTCGATCGCGCGGGTCCTGAGGGAGGCCGCCTCGGCGAGCGTTCGATCCTTCTGCACCGCATCGGTCTCGAGCATGGCGCGCTGCTGCAGCAACAGGGCCTTGTAGACGAGCGCATCGACGTAATCGGGATTGATGCCGAGCGCGCGATCGTCGGCGGCGAGGCCGGCCGCGATATAGGTGTAGCGCTCCGCCGGGAGCAGCCCCTGGTCCTTGGCCGCCCGTTCCCAGTAGTAGGTCGCCACCACGTGCTGGGCATTCGCATTGCCCGCATCCATCTCCGCGGCGAGCTCCAGCATCGCGATCGTCTTCGGGAAGTCGCGCTGGCGGGTGTAGAGGTTGGCGAGCGCCACGACGAGATCCTTGTTGGTCGGCACAGCGGCTCTGGCGCGCAGCAGCGTGGCTTCGGCTTCGTTGAGCGCGTCGCGAGACTCCTGCAGCTTCGCCAGCTCGAGGTACGGTTTGACTTCGGTGGGAGCCGCGGCGATTTTTTTCTCCAGCACTGACTCGACCGCGGTGCCGTCTGGCGTGATCAGGCCCGGCCTGACCGTATCGCGGGGCGGCGCCCGTTGCGCGGGAACGAGGAGGACGACGGCCACGATTGCGGTGAACGCTGTCATCAAGCACCTCACTTGGTTACGGGGTCCGGGGTCCGGGGTCCGGGGTCCGGGGTCCGGGGTCCGGGATCCGGGATCCGGGATCCGGGGTCCGGGGTCCGGGGTCCGGGATCCGGGATCCGGGGTCCGGGGTCCGAGTCCCGAGTCCCGAGTCCCGAGTCCCCAGTCCGAGCCCCGAGCCCCGAGTTCCGAGCCCCGAGCCCCGGGCCCCGGGCCCCGAGCGATCATACGTCCGCGCGCGCCGCGCTTGACATCATCTACTAACTACTAAATACTTAGTAGTATATGCGGAAGCCAAGCACGACTCTTACCCCTCAGGAGCTCGCAATCATGAAGATCGTGTGGCGGCTCGACACCGCCACCGTGCGCGACGTCTACGAGGCGCTGCGCGCGACCCGGCCCGTCGCCTACACCACCGTGATGACGATGATGAAGGTGTTGGAGGACAAGGGCTACGTGCAGAAGACCATGGTCGAGCGCGCGCATGTCTACCGGCCGGCGAAGCCGCGGCAGCAGGTGGTCGGCGCGATGGTGCGCGACTTCGTGGACCGCGTCTTCGACGGGGCCTCGGCGTCGCTGCTGCTGCACCTTGCGAAAGACGCGCGGATGACCGAACGGCAGCGTAAGGCGGTGCAGCGCATCCTCAAGGAGATGGATGAATGATCTCCGCGGACCTCCTCTCGAACGTGATCGCCTATAGCGCGCAGCTCGCGGCGATCGTCGGCGCCGCCGCGCTGCTGTCGCTGGTCGTCCCGATCGATGCGGCCGGCGTGCGCTACGCCTACTGGCGAGCGGTCGGCGCGCTCTGCGTCGCCCTGCCGTTCCTGCAGATCATGTACCGACCCGCGACCGGCGGGAAACCGGGCTCGACCGCGGCGGTGACGGCGATTGTCACCGCGGTCGTTCAGTCCGGCAGCCAGGTGAACTGGATCGCGATCGCGCTGTGGCTCCTCGCGGCGGGCGCAATCCTGCGGCTCGCCTGGGTGGCGGCCGGGTTGATCAGGTTGCACCGGCTGCGCGCCACGGCGCCGGGTGGGAAAGACACACTCGGGCTCACCGACACTGCGTCACCGTGCGCTTCGGACCTGCCGTCATCGATCCCGTTCTGCGGGGCGGAGTTCCAGAAGACGCTCGGTACGCGCGCCGACGTCCGGTATGTGGCGGCGATGGCGCACCCGGTGACATTTGGTCTCCTCCGGCCGGTGATCCTCCTGCCCGCCCACCTGCGCGAGCAGCGGGTGGAGATTCAACGAGCGGTGCTCGGGCACGAGCTGCTGCACGTCCAGCGCCGCGACTGGGCGTGGCTGGTCGTGGAAGAGATCGTCCGTGCCGCCCTCTGGTTCCACCCCGCCGCCTGGTGGCTGATCTCGCGGATCCAGCTGGCGCGGGAGGAAGCGGTCGACGAGCTCGCCGTCCTGCTGACCGGACAACGCAAGACCTACGTCGAGGCGCTCCTCGCCTTTGCCGATTCGACCTCGCTCGTTCCCACCGCGGCGTTCGCGCGCGACCGGGATCTGTTCCGGCGCATCACACTCGTTTCAAAGGAGGCCGTCATGTCGTCACGACGAATCGCCGCATCCTGCGCCACGCTGGGGCTGGTGCTCGGCACCGGGAGCTGGTATGCGGTTTCTGCATTTCCCCTGGTGCAATCGGGCGCGTACTCGTCAGGTGCAACCGGAGCCCCCGGTCCACTCGAGCTTCGGGCCGTCCCGGTCACTCCAGAGAATCCGATCCCGCGCCGGGTGAGCTTTGAGGCGATGGTTTATCCTCCCGAGGCCGCGGCCGTCGACGCAGCCGGCGACGTCACACTGACCATCACGCTCGACGAGCTGGGACGGGTGGCGGAAGCGCGCCCGGACCCCTTCGGGATGGTCGCGCCGGCCTTCGAAGTGACGCGCGCGTACTCCGGCACTGGCAGTGGGGCCGAACAGTTCAAGGGCGTCAACCTGAGGTCCGGCAATACGACGGCCCCGATGGCGGAGGTATTCGGCGCGATTACCCGTGCCGCGACCGACGCCGTGAAGCAATGGCGGTACGACCCGCCGTTCAAGGCGCCGATTTCATTTCCCGTGACGCTCAGATTCGGCAAGCCGCCCGCGGCTGGACTCTCTGCGGTACGCGCCACCGCGTCAGCTGCGCTCACGGTGGTCAAATCTCCCGACGGCTCGGTCCTGGTCCGATCGGCAGACGGCACAACGACGCCCTACCGCCGCGCCACGCCGGGCCCGACGGCGGCGGCCGTGACGCCAGGCCAGGATGCGCTGCGCGTCGGTGCAGTCAACAAGACGCCGGCGAAGATCAAGGACGTGCGGCCGGTGTATCCGCCCATCGCGGTGGAAGCCAAGGTACAGGGCGTGGTGATCATCGAACTCCGTATCGAACCTGACGGCCACGTCGGGGATGCTCGCGTGCTGCGGTCGATTCCGTTGCTGGATCAGGCCGCGCTCGACGCGGTCATGCAATGGGAGTTCACGCCGACGCTGCTGAACGGCGCACCGGTGCCGATCATGACGGTCGTGACGGTGAACTTCACGCTGCAGTGACGGATCGCGACGCGGGCCCGCGTGGGCCCGCGTGTCGTCCGGCTGAAGCCGGACGCTACGCGAGATCGAAGTCGGCGATGACCGGCCCGTGATCGCTCGTGCCGGTCTCGCGCTGGATGACGCAGCTCCGCACGCGATCGAAGAGCGCCTGGCTGGCGAGCACGTAATCGAGCCGCCAGCCGATGTTGCGCTGGCGCATGTTCCGCCACGGCGCCCACCAGGTGAACATCTGGTCGTTGTCAGGGTCGAGCGCGCGGCCGACATCGACCAGGCCGTGGCCGATGATCCGCTCCAGCTGCGCCCGCTCCTCCGGGAGTTGTCCGATTGACTGCGGCTTCCGTTCCTTCGGATGAACGTCCATCTCCGTGCGCGCGATATTCAGATCGCCGCAGATGACGATCGGACGCGAATCGGACCGCATATCAGCCGTGAACTGCTCGAGCGCGTCCAGGAATCGCAGCTTCGCGGCAAAATCCTTCCCGCCGTTCGGCACATAGACCGACACCGCGGTCAACGCTGGCAGCCGCACCATGGCGATCCGGTTCTCGTAGTCGAACGCGGGATGCTCGAACACCGGCCGTTCCGGCGCGAACCGCTTGCTGACATGCAGCGCCACACCCGAATACCCTTTTTCGCCGTGCCAGTAGCACCAGTAGCCCTCGATCTCGCACAGCCAGACCGGCAGCTGATCGACCGATGCCTTGATTTCCTGCAGGCAGAGGATGTCCGGCTGCTCCACCTCCATCCATTCCTGCAGCTGGGCCTGGCGCGCGCGAATCCCATTCACATTCCAGGTCGCAATCTTCATAACTGACGGTTAGTGTGCCATCGAACGGGATCGGCCAGCGGACGCGGCAGCGGCCCGAAATGGCTCAGGTCGTCGGGTCTGGCCCATCGAGCAACCGTGGTTGCTCAGGACAAAAGAGTGGCGACTGGTATTGCGTGCGGCACGTCGAGTATGCCGGGCTGGCGGGGGATTGAACGATCGGGGGAGGGTCAGTCTCGGGCCGCGCGTCGGGCGGGCTCAGTCTGCGACGAGGCAAGTGATGGCTGGATGGGAATCATCTTCCCGTTCTGATGCGCCGCGTTCATGCACGCGCTCCCTCGTGCATCCAAAATGGACACAATTTCGGCGTCATAGGTCTCGTACACGCCCGCAAGGCAGCCGCATGTCAGTACCCGGCTCGCGAGCCCTCGCAAAATTCGCACTGCGTGTCCTCGACATCCTTAGACACCCAAGTGCGGCGCAACGTTTAACTTTTCGCAGATGAGCCTGCCGCAGCTCCTCCGCTCTGTCGCGATCGCCGCGGCGGGGACGGTCGTCGTGGCCGTCTGCATCCGCCTGGTCTGGCTCGGTCTCGGGCTGTATCGCATCCGCCGCGCGGGACCTCGCACGCTGCGCGCGTCACACCACGTGATCTGGCGGGATCCTTGTGATGTGGCTCGTCTCGACCTCCTCGACGGAACCGGCGGCCCGCAGGGCGCTCCGACAGCGCCGTTTCAGTTCGCGGAGTTCGTCACCGGCGTGGAGGGATCGATCGTGCGTTTCGGATACGTGGGACAGCGTACTGGGGACCTCGCCCGCCGACATCAGTCTCGACGACGTGCGCTGGTTGTACCGCTATCTGGTCGGGATCACCGACGCGCTCACGACAGCCGCCTGATCCCATCATCGATCGACGTCAGCCGCTCCGCGATCGCTTCGATGGTCAGCGGTGATGATCCTTCCGCCTTGTTGTTGACGAGCAGGAACGCGCGCTGACCTCGTGTCGCCGCGCGCTTCAGCAGCGCCGCGACGTCCCGGCGCATGTGTTCATCCTGCTGCACGATCCGGTTGAACGGCGCCATCGTATCCCGCTGCTGCTCGTAGCGGGTCCCGGGGCGCATCAGCAACCGGACCATCGTGAACGGCGCCGACTCGGGCACCACCAGCTCCGCCTGCTCCCCCGGCATCGGCATCGCGCTCCAGTAGTTGCAGACGTGCACGACGCCGTTGCGCTCGAGCACGCGCCGATAGGCGTCCGTCAGCAGGCTGCGATCGCGGACCTCGACGGCGTACTCCGCCTCACGCGGCAGCCGATCGAAAAAGCTGTCGAGCATCTCCGCGAATGCGGCGGGATCGAGGCTGGCGCGGGCCGGCAGCGGGGGGAACTGGAAGATGAACGGACCGGTGTGCGGCGCGAACCAGCGCTGGAAGGGGACGATCATCTCCTCGATGAACCGCGCCGCCGACAGGAAGTCAGGGTTCGCCTGCGGCTTGGGCGATCCCTTGATCACGTAGGCCGTAATCGTCGCCGGCGCCTTGATGCAGCACCGGAAATCGGCCGGCACCTGATCCGCGTAGCGGCGCAAATCGTCCTCCGGCACCGGTGCGTAGTAGCTGCGATCGAGTCCAACGGTTCGCAGGAGCGGATGCGTCGCGTACTGACGAAGGCCCTCGCGGGCAAGCGACGAGGCGGTCTCCGCCTTCTCGTAGACGATCCCGCGCCATCCGGGAAAGCTCCACGAGCTCGTGCCCATGCGCAGCGTCGGCGGCAACGCCGTCGCCACCGCACGAAGGCGTTCGTGCCGCGCCTCGAGCGCGGCGCGATCGGCGCTGGCGTCGCGCGCGGCGTCGGCGGCGGATGCCGGAAACAACGACAGCTGATCCCACTTCATCGGGTCAGTTCCTCTTGCGGGCCGTCGCTCGCGCCGTCGGCGCGGCCGTCCAGGGGTCTTCCGGCCACGGATGCTTCGGATATCGTCCCCGCAGCTCCTTGCGCACGTCCGGATACGTGCGTTCCCAGAAACTGCGCAGATCGCGCGTCAGCTGCACCGGCCGGCCGTTCGGCGCCACCAGCACCAGCAGCACCGGCTCGAGACGCGCGCCAATCCGCGGCGTGTCGGCCAGGCCGAACATCTCCTGGAGCTTGACGGTCGCCTGGATCGATCCGTCCTCCTGATAGTCGAGTCGATGCGAGCGTCCGCTGGGAGCAACCAGGCGTTCGGGGGCCAGGCGCTCGAGGTCCCGGCTTTTCTGCCATGACATGTCCCGCCGCAAATCGATCTCGTCGAGCGATCGACAGCCGCGCGCGGCGTCGGCCACGAGTTGCGGCACATCCGGATCGAACCCGGCGAACGTCAGCCGGCGCACCAGGCGTGCGTCATCCGGCTGCAGTCCCCGCGCCAGGAAAGCCGAGGCGAGCAACGCGGCCGCGCGCTCGGCGTCCGGAACGACGGAACGCTCGGCCAGGACGATCTCTCCATAGTAGTCCCGGGACCAGGCGCGCACCGCGCCAGACGAGGGATCGAGCTCATGATCGATCCGTGTCGTGGTCGGCGTCAGCCAGTCGCGATCGACGATGCTGGCAAGCCCGGATGCGCGCCTCCGATGCGTCCCCCCGCCGCCCTGCCTGCACGTCGAGCGCCAGGAGATACTCGCCGTCGCGCACGCCGCTCTCCGCCGCCACCGCCGCCCCGTGGCCGGAGGCCAGGAGCACACGAGGGGATCCGATCGCGCGGCGTTGGCCGACGCGGTCCGGATAACCGTGCAGCAGTGCGTGCCGTAAGGACGATTCATCGGATGAGTCGTTCGTCCGGTTAAAGCCCCACGCCAT
>JBDTSX010000018.1:0-17208 GCA_039930925.1 Acidobacteriota bacterium
AGTCGTGCCGTCGATCGACGCCCAAGGACAGCCCGGCACCGAGACGCTCGACGATCTGCCGGCCAGCGAGCGCTTCTTCGCCGGCGGCGACACGACCATCCGCGGATTCACGCTCGATACCGTCGGCGCGGCGAATACGATCAGCCCGACTGGATTTCCCCGCGGCGGCAATGCGCTCCTCCTCATGAACGGAGAGCTGCGCTTCCCCGTCTGGAAGGACTTCGGCGCCGTGGTGTTCGTGGACGGCGGCAACGTCTTCGATCGCGCGAGCGAGTTCGACCTCGGCGAGCTGCGGGGCAGCAGCGGATTCGGACTGCGCTACCGATCGCCGATCGGCCCGATCAGGCTGGACATCGGGTTCAAGATGGACCGGCGGACGTTTGCCGGGAACCTCGAGAGCGGCCACGCCTTTCACTTCAGTATCGGGCAGGCGTTCTGAGCCCATGTCGATCCGACCGCGCACCCACGCCACGCCCTGGACCCTCCGCCGCTCGATCGCGATCGGCCTCGTCCTTGGACTGGCATACGGCCATCTGTACCTGCACGCGCAGGTAGTCGACCGGATCCTCGCGGTCGTGGACGGGGGACCGATCACGCAGTCCGACGTCGCCGCGGCGATCCGGCTCCGCCTGGTGCGGCCCGCGCCCGGTGGGGATCCCGTCAGCAGCGTGCTCGACCGGTTGATCGAGCGCCACCTGATGCTCGCGGAAGTCGAACGGTACGCGCCGCCGGAGCCTGCCGAGGCCGCGGTAGAGAGACGGCTCGGCGAGATCAGGTCGCAGGTCGGACCGCTTCTCGAGCCGACCTTGCAGCAGACCGGCCTCAGCGCGGATCAGCTGCGGCGCCACCTGCGCGACGATCTCCGCATCGACACCTACCTCCAGCAGCGGTTCGGCGCGATCGTGCCGTCAGAGCCGGACATCCTTCAGTACTACCGGACGCATGCCGCGGATTTTCCGCAAACCGCGTTCGATCAGGCGCACGATCGCGCCCTGGCTGCGCTCGTGGCCGAGCGGCGCGCCGCGACGATCGGGGAGTGGGTGGCGGGGTTGCGGCGGCGGGCGAACATCAACGTGCTGCCGCGGCGGCCTGATGAAGTGCCGGTTCCGGGATCCGGCCCTCCCTCAGGGAATCACTTTGAAGATGCGGATTTCCGGGCCCGCGAGATCCTTTGACGGCGTGAACCGCACGAGCTCCCGGCTCTGCACGAAGATCCGCATGTAGGCGGCGTACTCACGCGGAAAGGTCGCGGGGGTATCGAAATACGGGCCGTACCGCTGCGACGAGGCGACCAGATACTGAACCCCCTCATCGCGCCACGACTCGTACGTCCCCGCCGTGAGCTGCGGCACAATCCGCGACTGCCCGTAACCGGCCGGCAGCAGCAACAGGGCTCGAGACTCGAGCACCACTGACGATTCGCGCGGCACGTTCTGGATGATCCACGTGTACGCGTCGTCCACGGTGCTCCGGCGCGCCGCGTCCCTGTCCCACCGGATCGACATCACCGCCGGCGGCAGCACCGCCGCAATCGTCAGCCCGGCGATTAACGCGGTGCGGGGTGCGCGCGCGATCTCGTAGCGGCGCAGCAGGCTGACGCCGGAGACCACCGCCGCCGCGGCGAGGATGCACAACGACGGCACCACCGGCAGCAGATACCGCGCGTACACGATGCCCTGTCCGGAAAGCATCCATAGGTAGACGAGTGGAAACACTACCGCCACCGCCCAGCGCACGCGCCCAGGGCCGCGCACGATCCGGACGAGGCCGAGGCCCAGGCCGCCCGCGGCGAGCAGCAGCGCGGGCCAGCTGAAGGCGTTGCGCAGCAGCAGCTTCGAATACAGCAGCCAGATCGGCTCGTGCGGCCTGATGTTGCGGTACTCGCCGGCGAGCCGCGCGAACGCGTTCAGGAAACCCGGCAGATCGAGGATCGTGTAAGGGGCCGCCACCAGGAATGCGGCGACGCAGGCGACGATCGCCGCGGACGCGGCGGCGCGCCGCGAGGGGCGCGCCGGGACGGTCATCCAGCACGCCAGCAGCGGCATGACCAACGCCACGCCACCGTTGTATTTTGTCGCCGCCGCGAGCCCCGCCGCCGCGCCCGCCCAGGCGAACGCCCCAAGCGTGTTGCGCTCGTGGGCGGCCAGCGAGAGCAGGAAGGTCAGGGTCACGAAGAAGGTCAGGGGGGTGTCCGTCAGGACGTAGTGCGAGTAGCGAACATGGAGCGGGAGAACGGCGAACAGTCCCGCGGCGAGCAGCGCATGGCGGCCGCCCCATCGCATGCCGATCTGGTAGACGAGCAGCACCGTCGCGACCCCGAAGGTCGCGACGACGGCCCGTCCCCACAGGTAGAACGAGGCGGTGCTCGCCTGATCCAGCGAGGTCCATTTGCCGCTGATCGCGCCCGTCAGGAAGCGCACACAGGACACCACGAACTGGAGGTAGAGGGACAGCCCTGGATAGTCGAAGAAGCCGTGCGGGTTGAGCGACCCGTGGCGCATCATGTTGAAGGCGCGCTCGACGATTTCCGGCTCGTCTACCTGGACCGAATAGGGAATGCCGCGGCCCAGCGCCCAGAACCGCAGGACAGCGGCCGCAAGGAGGACTGCGGCGAGTGCCACCCGGGACGTACGCATGTCGCTCGCTTCACGCCACTCCCGCTCTATCAATCGGAATTTCCCCTGCCCTTCGAGAAGCTTACTACAGCGTCAGCGCACGAGATCCCGATAGAGCGCGAGCGTCGCCGCCCCCGCGGCGCCCCACGAAAACTCCCGTTCGACGATCGCGCGCCCCGCGAGACCCATCGGCGCGAGCCGCTGCGGATCGCCCAGCGCGCCGCTGATGGCGGCCGCCAGCGCGGAAGGATCGCCCGGCGGGACCAGCCACCCATTGATGCCCGGCCGGATCTTGTCGGGCAGTCCGCCCGCGGTCGTCGTGACCGCGGCGCGCCGGTGTGCCATCGCCTCCAGCGTCACCAGCGAGCTGCCCTCGTAGAGCGTCGGATGCACGAAGAGATCGGCCGCTTCGTACCACGCGTGCAGTTCGCGATCCGGCAGCCGTCCAACCAGGCGCACGCGAGGGGCGAGTCCGGCGCCCGCGACGGCCGACTCCAGTCGGGCACGGAAGGGTCCATCCCCCACCACAATCCAGTGCCAGCGGCCTGCGCCGATTCGCGCGGCGTGATCGCGTAGCGCGGCGAGCGCCGCAGCCAGCACCTGGAACCCCTTGTTTTCCTCGATCCGCCCGACGCTCAACAGCACCAGATCCTCTGTTGCGATCGCCGCGTCGCGCCGGACGCGGGCGCCGTCGGCCGGCCCGGCGAGCGCGTCGACCACTTCGAGGTCGAGGGCGTTGGGGATGACGCGGACGCGCTCGGCCGGCAGATCGAGATGCGAACGGACCGCCGGCTCGAGGGCGCGATCGGTGGCGATGACGCAGTCGGCCGCGCGGGCGCACGCCAGGACCGCGCGGCGCAGCGGCAGGTACGCCGCGCGCTTCAACCGCGCGCGCGCCGGATCGGTGGCGCCGAATTCCTCCAGCCCCTGCGGATTCAGGACGAGGGGCACCGGCCCGCGGGCGCGCCGACGCGCGAAGCCGAGCACGCTGGCACCGAAGCCATGCACCAGGTCGATCTTTCCCTGTTGGGCAAGCCCCCAGGCGACTCGCCCCGCCCGTTCTCCGAAGAGGGGATAGGCCGTGCTGCGATCCAGTACTGTCGTTCCCCGTCGGCCGGCAAATGGAAAGGTGCGATAAGGCACGAACCGTAGAGCGATCCGGGCGTCGATTTGGCGAGCCAGCGCCTCACCGGCGTCGCCGCCCCCCGCCGCCGTCAGCGGGTGATGGGCCGGCGTTCGTGTGATCAGTGTGACCTCGACGTCCGCGCCGGCGAGATAGCGGACCAGGTCGTAGACGCTCCGCTCGAGGCCGCCGAGCCCGTGGAGCGGGAACACCGCGCGGGTGACCACCGCGACGCGCAGCCGGCGCGTCATGGCGTCCGTCCACAGAGCTCGTAGTACAGGCCCTCGATACGGCGCACCACCCCGGGCGCGTCGAAATGGCTTTCGGCGTGGCGCTGCGCCGCCAGCCCCAGGCGCTCGCGCAGCGCCGCGTCTCCCCGCAGACGACTCACATCGTCGGCAAGCTCCATCGGCGTGGCGGAGAGCAGTCCGGTACGCTCGTCGATGACGACATCGGGTGTGCCGCCCGTGTTCATGGCGGCGATCGGGAGGCCGAGGACGCTGGCTTCGATGAGAACGCGGCTCAGCGATTCCGGCCCGCGCGACGGAAAGATCAGCATCGCCGCGTGCGCCATCCACGTGGTCGTGGACGCCTGATCGATCCACCCGAGCAGGCGCACGTCCCGATCCGATCGCGCCGCCTCCGCGGCGATTGCGGCGCGATCGGGGCCGTCGCCGGCAATCACCAGAGGCCAGTCGAGGGCGGCCCGTTCGACGGTGCTCACAAGATGCGACGTGCCCTTGTTAGTCGCCAGCTTTCCGACATACAGCGCGTAGGGTTGCTGCATCGGCGGCGCGCTTGCCGCCGCGGCGGCACGCAGGGCGGCCACGTTCACGGGGTTGGGGATGATCTCGAGACGCGTGCCGGCGATCTCGGGCGCCCTGGCGCAGAGGTCGGCGGCAATCGTTGAACTGACCGCGATGATCGCGTCCGCGCCAGCCAGGCCGCGCCGTTTGCGCTCGAGGTTGGCGCGCATGTACGGAATCATCGGCAGTGCCGCCGGCCACAGCAGCGGCGCGTGCGGGCGCACACACTGTGTCATCCTCCCGGCCGAACATCCTGGACAGAGCCCCGCCTCGCGCGTTGTGTGAATGAGGTCCGACCAGTAACAGACTGGCCAGTAGTCGCGCACCGTGCAGACGACCGGGACCGAGGCGTGGCGGGCCGCGGCGACCGAAGGGACGCAGGTGAGCACGTGCTGGCCGTGCACGAGATCGATTCCTTCGCGGCGGATGAAATCGGTCAGGAAATCAGCCAAGCGCGCATAGAGCCGCTCGTTCTTGAAGTAGTTGCGCAGGTACGGGATCGGTGGCGCCGTCGCGCCGAACTCGAGCACCCGGAGCCCGTCATACGCCCGCTCGCGCACCCCGGCGGGCGTGCCCGGTCGCGGCTGGATGATCGTCACCGTATGTCCGAGCGCGCGGAGCCCCCGTGCCAGCTCGTACGTGCTCCAGCCGCTGCCGCCGCAGACGGGCGGGAAGGCGTCGGTCGTCATCAAGACGTTCAAGGGTTCACGCGTGCGTGGGCTCACGCCGTCTTCACCCCGCGGATTGCGGCGTCCAGCGCACGGCAATGGGCCGCCCAGCTGTAGTCGCGGACGGCACGGCCGCGCGCGGCGGCGCCGAGCCGCGCTCGTAGCCCGCGATCGGTCAATCGTTCCAGCGCCGCCGCCAGCGCGCCGGGCGACGAGGGATGGTACAGCAGACCCTCCGATTCGTCGCTGACGAGCGTGGGAATTCGATCGACAGCCGGCGCGACGACGGGGAGCCCCGCGGCCATGTATTCGAAGATTTTCAAGGGGGACCAGTAGAAGCCGAGCGCCAGCGCGCGATGTGCGCCGATCTCGAACGGCGCGACGCCGATATCGCAGGCCGAGAGGCTCGCCGGCATCGACGCGTGCGGCAGGGGGCCCGTGAAGATCACGCCGTCGAGCCGCGCCGACGCTTCGCGGACGCGGGGCAGCTCCGGCCCGTCGCCGATGAACACCGCGCCGATGTCGCGACGTCCGCGTTCGTGCAGCTGCCGCATCGCCTCCGCCAGGTGCACCGCCCCATGCCAGCTGCGGAACGCCCCGGCGAATACGGCGACGGTTTCGGCCGGTCGCGCGAACGGGACGTCGCCGGTCACGCCGGGCCCGAACCGGTCGGTGTCGGCGCCCCATTCCAGTTCGACGATCTTCGAAGGCGGAGTGCGGGGCGGCAGAATGGCGGCGCTCGGCGTCACGATCAGATCCGACTGCGCACAGATCCGTTCACGCCACCGGCGCATCGGTTCCACGACCAGCGCGCGGTCGATCGTTCGTTTGAGAGACGAGGGGTAGTCGATGACCGGCGCGTTCACCTCGAGCACCGCGATGGCCCCGGCGCGCGCGGCGGCGCCGATTCCCTCGCCGCCGAAATTGTAGTAGCGCTCGATGATCACGGCCGGCTCGAGCCGGTCGACGATCCTGCGCACCGCGCCGGCGTTGGCCCACCGCAGTTCCTTGCGCCCGATTGGCGGCGGCAGCGCGATCCAGTTGACCCGCCCGGCTTCTCCGGCGCCGCGTGCCGTCGCCGCGGCCAGGGTTCCGGCCGGAAACGAGCCGCCCGGTGTCACGAGGACGTGCAGCTCGTGACCGAGCGCCGCCAGTCCTTCGGCCACCGCCGCCACATGGACGGATCCCCCCTGTGTGCCGGGCACGGTTTGATCGGAGGCCGCGTAGAGGATCCTCATCGGGGTCACACGGGGGGCCGGGACCCGGGGCCCGGCTTCCGGATCCCGGGTAGCGGGTTGGGCCCCGGGGCCGCCGCGGGTTGCGGCGGCCTCACTCTTTGACCAACAACGCGAAGAACGGCCCCGAGCGCACGCGGCCGAACAGCAACAGGTCCAGCTTCATCGCGAACGACAACCCGCGCAGGACGGCGTAGGTCGTCGGGCTGCTGGCGATGCGCGCTTTGGCGGCGGTCCGGGCGTCGCGGATCGCCCGCGCGTCCGCCTCGGCGGCGCTGACCGACCCGGCGAGCCGGCCAGCTGCCCGCCGCGCCATCGCCCGCTCGGCCATGCGCATCAGGATGTTTTCGACGAACCCGCCGACGAGCGGTGTGTAGTACCGGATGCGTCCGATACGGAATCCGGCCTGCCGCGCCACCTCTTCCAGCTCCGGGATGTCGCGCAGCGGGTTGAGGTGATCGGACTTGCGCAGCCGCTCCTGCCGCATGTCGATCAAGCCCCACCGCTCGAGCTGCCTGGCCAGCGCGTTGATCCCGCGCAGGCCGATCGCGACCGGCGCGTTCTTCCGAACATGGGTGTAGACGAAGAGCGCTCCGCCGGGGGCCAGCACGCGCGAGGCCTCCGCCAGCATCTCGCGCAGCGCCGTCGGGGACAGGTGCTCCAGCACGTCCAGCGAGAACGCTTTCGTGAAGGTGCCGTCCGCGAACGGCAGCGTGCGGAGATCGCCAATCAGCAGGTCGACGTCCCGTCGTGCATCGGAGGAAAAGAAGGGCGCGATATCGATCCCGACGACCGTGGCGCCCCAGTCACGGTTCCACAGCAGGGTCCGGCCACTCCCGCATCCCAGGTCGGCGACGCGATCGTGCGCTCCCGGCGCCAGGAACGCGCGCAGCATGTCGTTGCGGATCTTCGATCCGAGGAGGGGCGGCGACACGCGCTCGTGACGCGCGTCGGCGTGCAGCGATTGGTCGAGATATTTCGTCTGCTCGGCGAACTCGACCCGCGGACGGAGATCGAGGTAGTCCTCGGCGGCGCTGTGGTAGGCGCGTCCACAGCCCTCGCAGACCAGCGTCTCGGCGGGCCCGGCGAGGGCGCCGTGACAGTCGGGGCAACGAACCAGCGACAGCAGCGTTGAAGAGATCATTTCTGGAGATGATTAGCCGGCGGCTGCGGTCACGTCCGTCAACAGCGCTTCGAGCTTTTCGGCGCGGCGTGCCCAGGAGTAGAGCGGCGCGGCAGCCGACGCCGCGCGGGCCAGACGGGCAGCCAGCGCCGGGTCCGCGAGCAGCAGCCGGATCGCGCCGGCCAGCTCGCCGGCGTTTCCCGGCGCGACCAGCAAGGCGTCGACGTCGTGACGCAGGATTTCCCGGATCGCCGGCAGGTCCGACGCGACGATCGCGCGGCCGGCCGACAGGTACTCGAACAATTTCAGCGGCGACGTGAACCGGCTGGAGATCGCCGACGCTGGATTGGGCAGTGTAAGCACTCGCGCCCGGGCGAGCAGCGCCGGGACCTCGGCGGGCGGCACCATTCCCGTGAACGTCACGCGCCCGGCGATTCCGAGTCGTTCCGCGAGGGCTTTGAGCCGCGCCAGGTCGGGTTCGGCGGCGTGTCCCCCGACAATCAGCCCGTGGGCCTCCGGCACGAGGGCGAGCGCCTCGAGGAGGACGTCCACGCCTTTCCATGCGTAGAGATGCCCCGCGTACGCGACGATCGATGATTCCAGGAGGCCGGGTCCGGACGAGGCACGCCGGCTCTCGGCGCCCAGATCCCCGGCAACCGGAATCCGCACTCCATCGGGAATGACCGCGAGGCGCGCGCGCGGCCCGTGCCGCGCGACGAGGTCTGCCGCCAGCGCTCCGGTAATCGTGACATACCCCGCGGCTCGGTGCCAGACGTGCGCCTCGCGTCGTGCCAGCCGCCGGAGTTTGCGAGGATCGGGCGGCGTCGCGGTCGCAACCAGATCGGGCAGCGCGGCGGCAACCTCCGGCGCGTAGCCGTGGGACTCGTAGACCAGCGGCGGACGCAGACCCGAAGGCAGGCGCAGCAGCAGCGAGGCCACGCCAAGATCGCGTGTCAGGAGAACGTCCGCGCGCCTCCCCCCGATCGCGCGTCGGACGGCGAACGCCAGGTAGCCGAGCCGCCGCGCCGCAGCCGGCCCGCTGACCGGCGCACGCTCAATCCGCAGCGAGGGTGCCGGCGTGACGCCGTAGTACTCGAACGGATCTCGAGCTGGCGTATGCGTGTCCGGCCGCACGATCAACTCCACCTCGTGGCCGCGCGTCACGAGCGCGTGACAGGTCTCCATCGTCTGGATCCCATTCGCCCGTTCCAGAGGAAACCGGATGTCCGCGAAATACGTGATGCGCACGTTATCCGCGCCGCCCGCGTGCAGCCGCGGTGATGGCGAATGTGGTCCGGGGCCCGTTCGTCATCGTGGCTTGTCGGTGGCATAGAACGACGCGCGATGGGTGAAGTAGCGGTAGACCAGTCCCGGCGCGGTGCGCGGGAGCGTGATGAAGGCGTCGTAGGCGTTTCGCCGCCATTCCAGCCGCTGCCGATCCATCATCAAGGTGCCGAACTCCGCCATCACCGCGATGTTCCACCAGAGGCACAGCGCGATCGCGATCCGCAGGCCGATTCGCCCGGCCCGGACGACGACCGCGGCTTGCAGCGCCGCCAGGCCGACCACCAGAAGGATGGTGAGCGCGACGAACCGGCGCTGCCCGAACGCCCCCGCCACCGTCCATGATTCCACGGCGCCGCTGACGTAGACCTGCAGGGCGGCCATCAGCAACAGGCATCCGCCGATGCGCCGCCCGTCGCCATCGAGGAGAGCTGTGGCGCCCGATGTTCCGACACACCTCGCGTGATTCGAACCGCCGTCGCTCGTGCCTCGCGGCGCGCGCGGGGCGCGGATCGAGAGGACCACCAGCCCGGCGATCGACAGCACCGCGAGTGGCGTCCAGAAAAAGAAACCGTGTTCGGGGGACGCGAGCACCTGCAACGCATGCGGCGCGGACCAACTCATCTTCCTCGCGACGAGAGACGACGGAAAAGGCCGGCCGTTCAGGGCATTGTAGGCGGCGAGCTGCGGAAGATAGCCGAGCGCGAACGCGGCCGTTCCTGCTACGCCGGTGCGCGCGAGCGGCAGCCGGTGTGTCGTCTCTGGTCGGGGGGGAAAGGCGAACGCGATCAGGAAATCGACCGCCGGTCCCGCGACGAAGAACAGGTCCTGCTCTCGAACCATCGCCATCAAGGCGCCGGAAAGGCCGAGGGCGATCGCCCCCGTGATGCTCCAGGTCCGGCGGACGCGCAGCCAGACGGTGACGAACAGCGCGACGGCGAAGGCGGAATTGGCGTGCGAGAAGGGGGGCGCGATATACATGTAAAACAGCAGCGGCGTCCCGGCCCACACTGCCAGACCGGAACTGAGCGCCTGCGTGCCGATGATCCGCCGCGCCGCCCCGATCGCCAGCAGGATGGCGGCAAAGGCGTAGAACGCGGACCCGTAGGCGACCGCCGACACGTACAGCCGCGAATACCCGTCCGTGGCGACGTCCCGGCCCGAGGCCCGCAACGCGCGGGCGACGACATCCGCCGCGCCGTAGAACGGCGACCACAGCACCGCGCACCCCATCGTCGCGTAATTGATCCGGCGGCCGGTGGGCTCCCGCATTTCGAGGAAGGTGCGGTGGAAATCGGCCGACTGCGCGATGTGGTGATCGTAGAAATATTGATACTCGTTCTCGAACGACACGTCGTGGTCGAACCACAGCGAGCGCAGGTAGGAGAAGTACTGCACCTCGTCCGAGGAGTAGAGGCGCGCGGTGACCGCCGGCAGCGACGCGGCGAAGACGAGCACCAGGATGGTCAGCTCGCGCCGCGACAGGAGCAGCAGCCCCGACCACGCGTCAGGCCATCTTCGGATCATTCGCACGGCCCGCCGCTACCTCACCGCGAACGCCAGGTATTTGAGGAGCTGGGCGAGGTTGAACCCGGCGTGGCTGACCATCGACGCCACGATGCTGCGCCGGGCGAGATAGAGAAGCCCCCACACCGCGCCGAGCAGCCCGGTCGCAATCATCACGTCGATCCCCTGCTCGAAGTGCCCGAGGCCGAAGGCCACGCTGTAGATCGCCACACCGAGGCCGGCGCCGCCAAGAGATTGTCGGAAGCGGTGAATGATGAACCCCCGCTGCACCTCCTCCCGGACGCCTCCGGCAATCATCACCACGGCGGCAAAAATCAGCGCGTCGCGGCGGGTGCGCAGCATGTCTTCCATCGGGTTGTGCTGCACGTTGTGCAGCGACGGGGCGAACTGCAGGATGATGACGAGCACCACCACGACCAGCATGAAAACGGCCGGCAGGGCGACCAGCCCGAGGAGTGCTTCACGGCCGATGTGTCCATCGCCGAACAGCACCTCTCGAATCGACTCGTGATGCGCGCGCAGGAAGACGACCACCAGGCCGACGACCAGCACCGCGTCGGCCAGCGACAACAGGAAGACGAACGGCGGCGACAGGCGTCCGTCGGGAAGCAGCATCCGCATGCCGAAACCGCGGAGCACCAGAATCAGCAGGATCTGTGACGGGAACCCGGAGCAGATGACGATTTCGGCAATCGTCCCGATCCGTTCGAGCGGCAGCACCGGCCGGCGAACAGGAATGTAGGGGAGCTCCGGCACCGGATCGTACACAGGCGGATGGTACTACAGGCCACCTCGGCGGGACCGGCCGGAAAAGCGCGCCACGCCCGCAGCTTCCGTCTTCAAGGCGAAAGGGCAAGCCGACGAGGGTCACCTGCGCGCTCGACGCGCGAAGAGTGGTCCCACGCCCGCCCTCTCTGACCGGAAGGCCGCTCGCTTACTTCACCTGCAGACGGACCGTCAGCGGGGCGGTGAGTCGGACCGACAGCGGCGCACCCGCGGCAATCCCGACTTCATTCCCGCTCGTCGACAGGACCACGGCCGTGCCGGCGCCGCCGCCGATCGCCGCCCCCTTGGCGGCGCCGTCCTTGCCGCCGAGTATCCCGCCGATGATGGCGCCAGCACCGGCGCCCCCGCCGATCCGGGTCGCATCCTTCTGTTTCGTGGCCGGCGCCAGGCGCGAGACGGTCGCGGTGGCGATCGACTGACGTCCGCCGGCGCCGGGCAGGTCGATCTGATTGAACCGCACCCCGATCGAGGCGCGCCCTGTCACTTTGCCGGCGTGCTGCGCGCTCGTCACGTGTCCGAGCAGGGCCGTGCCGGCCGGCAGCGCTTCGACCCCATCGTGCATGACGGCCCGGCGCAGTGTGCCGCGCACGGGATCCTCGACGTGGCTCCGATCGGAATCCACTCTCGATCCGAGTGCGACCGGGAGGATCGTACCTGACGGCAGGGTGACTTCGCGGTACTCGGGCGCGCGCTCAGTCGGCTTGGCCGCCGGCGTGCGGGGTTCTGCCGGCGAGGGTGCCCGCGCTGGATCCGCCGCGAGCGCGGCCCCGGACGGGGGCGCTTCCGCTTTGGCGGTGCCGGTTGTCGACACCGGCTGCTCGGCAAGGTCCGGCGGCGCCTGCGCCGGTGGCTCCGCGATCGGCGTCGTCCGAACCGACGTGATCTGCGACCGCGGCACGGTGGTCTTGATCCCGTCGCGATTCTCGAGGACGATCTGCTCGGCCTTTGCTTCGACCAGCCGCCCGGACACGGTGATCCCGTCGCGTTTCTCGACCGTTACGTTGCTGCCCGGCGGGATGTCGAGCGATTCTTTTTTCGCGCAACCCGCAAGCGCCACGAACAGTCCGATGGCGAACACCATGTTCCTCATGAATCTCACCTCGGCAGTGGAACTGCAACGCGCGTGCCCAGGGTGTGATTTGCGCTGGGAGGCCAACGATTTCGGGCTGCATTCGTCGTTCAAGTTCGGTAATCTGAAATTGCCGCGCGTCCGTGCCCGCTGCGGTCCAGCCCACACGTGAACGAAAAAGCTGCGAGGTGTAACACTTTCGCGGAGTGGTAGGCTTGCACGTGTAAGAACGACATCAGGAGTGCATGAAAGTCCAGAAATTCGTTATGACAGACGCTACCGAACCGCAGCCGGTCGTCCCCGAACGCGTGCTGATCGTCGAAGACGATCCCGCCACCCGCAGCGGTCTGGCGGAGCTGGTCCAGGCGTGGGGCTTTCAAACGGAGGAAGCCGCCGACGGGGAGGAGGCGATGCGGAAAATCACCACCTTCCGCCCCGCGATTATCGTCAGCGACCTGGTGATGCCGCGGATGAACGGTCTCGCGCTGCTGCACGCGCTGCAGGATCAGTTGTCGGATCTGACGTTCATCCTGCTGACCGCGCAGGGCACCGTCGAGAGTGCGGTCGGTGCGATCAAGGACGGCGCCTACGACTATCTGAGCAAGCCGGTCGATCCGCAGCGGCTGCAAATCCTGCTGCAGAAGGCGCTCGAGCGCCAGGGGACGCTGCGCGAGGTGCGCCACCTGCGGAGACAGCTTCGCGACCAGGGCAGCTTCGGGCGCATCATCGGCAACAGTCCGGCGATTCGCGGCGTCTACCGGGTGATCGAGCAGTCGGCCCCCACCTCGGCATCCGTGCTGATCTCGGGGGAGTCCGGCACCGGGAAGGAGCTCATCGCGCAGACGATTCACGAGCTCAGCCCGCGCGCCGCGTTTCCGTTCGTCGCGATCAATTGCGCCGCGATCCCGGAGACGCTGCTCGAAAGCGAGATCTTCGGCCACGAGAAGGGCGCCTTCACCGGCGCCACCGATCGCCGCACCGGGGTGTTCGAGCTCGCCCACCGCGGCACGCTCTTCCTCGACGAAATCGCCGAGATGATGCCGGCAACGCAGGTGAAGCTGCTGCGCGTGCTTCAGGAACGGATGTTCCGCCGCCTCGGCGGCCGCCAGGAGATCTCGGTTGACGTGCGCGTCATCGCCGCGACCAACGTCGTCCCTCAAGACGCCGTCAACAACGGCAAGCTGCGCGAAGACCTGTTCTACCGGCTGAACGTCTTCACGCTCGACCTGCCGCCGCTGCGCGACCGCCGCGAGGACATCCCGCTCCTGGTGCAGTCGTTCCTCAACGAGTTCAACAAGACCAACAACAAGTCGATCCGCGCCGTCGATCAGGAGGCGATGTACATCCTCGAGCGCTACCCCTGGCCGGGCAACATCCGCGAGCTCCGCAACGTCATCGAGCGGGCCACGATCCTCGCCGAGAGCGAGTTCATCGAGCCGAAGCACCTGCCGCCGACGCTGATCGCGCGCGGCGAGGAGTCGCTGCCGACGATGACCATCTCGCCGGGGACGACGGTGGACGAGGCGGAGCGGCTGCTGATCCTGTTGACCCTCGATCACACGCGCAACAACAAGACGCGCGCCGCGGAGATCCTCGGGATCAGCCTCAAGACGCTGCACAACAAGTTGAACCGGATGAAGGAAGAGTCGAAGGCGTGAAAACGGGCTGAAGCCCAACGCCGGACGCCAAACCGCCTGACCCCCCGTGTCCATCAAAGCGAAGCAAGTCGCCGGCGTGACCACGATCGTCGTGCTGATCGTGTCGGTGCTGAGCGTGTATCACCTGGCCACACTCGCGGATCTGACGCTGCGCGAAACGGCGTCACGCGGCCAGATGCTGGCGCAGGCGATCTTCCAGCGGGCCCGCGAGGTGGTTGCGCAGGGCGGCCCCGACCCCTACGCCGCGTTGCGCGACGATGGCGGAGTGCGATCGATTCTCGAATCGAGTATGGGGTTCTCGCGAAATGTCACCTACGCGGCGATCGTCGACAAGGACGGCATCGCCGTCGCGCACAACTTCCGTGCGCTCGAAGGCCAGCGGATGCCGCCGCAGGAGGACTTGGAGCCGCTCGTGACCGCCGGCAAGCTCGCGCAGCTGCAGGCGGTCTATTCGGATCGCACCTTCGAGGTGCGGACCCCGATGCTGGCCGGGGATCAGGAATTCGGGGTGATCCGGATCGGCGTCTCGACGCTGCTCGTGCGCGACGAGCTGCGCGGCGCGCTTCGCTTGGCGGCCGGCACCATCGTCGGCGCGCTGATTGTCTCGACGCTCTTTGCGATGCTGTTGTCGAACTGGATCCTGCGGCCGATTCATGTGATCCAGAGCGGTCTGACGCGGCTCGGGCGAGGCGAGCTGGACGTCACGCTGGATCTGCCCGACCAGGAATTCCGCGATCTGGGGAGTTCGTTCGATGCGGTCAGCGCCCAGCTGTCCGCGATGGGCCGCGCCGGCACGTCGGCCCCTGAGGCCGCCGATGCCCGCCGCGGTCCGGGCACCGATCTCGAGTCGGTCATGGACAGCCTCGAGGACGCGGTAGCGCTGTTCTCTCCGGTGGGCGAACTGATTTTCAGCAACGCCGCGATGAAGGTGCTGCTGCCCGCGCCGCTGAAGAATCTGCCGTCCACCGATCCGGTTCGGCAGCTGGTGGAGCGCACGCTCGCCGGAGGCCGATCCGCGGGTCCCGTGTCGGTCTCCTCCGCGGAGCTGCGCGCGCTGGCCTCGGGCTCGGAGTCTGACCCGGCTATCCCTCCGGGTGACGTCCCGCAGGACGGCGCGACGGAGCCGACGGAACGGCTCCTGATGAGCCACGCCATCGAAGATACCGGCGGCCGGTTCCTCGGCGCGATGCTGGTCTCGCGGAACATCGGATATCTCAGCCAGGTGCATTCGACGCTGAACTATTCGCGCAAGCTGGCGGCGCTCGGGCGGCTGATGGCCGGCGTTGCCCACGAAGTGAAGAATCCGCTCAACGCGATGACGATTCATCTGGAGCTGTTGAAAAACAAGCTGGCGAGCCAGTCCCTGGCCGCCGCGCAGGCTGCAGACCGGACGATCACGGCGGGTGCGGGTGCGGGTCGCGGCCTGCGGCCGTCGGAGGGAGCCCCCAGCGTCACGAAACATGTCGAAGTCATTGCCGCCGAGATTCGCCGGCTCGACGAAGTCGTCAATGGGTTCCTGAAATTTGCGCGCCCGGAGGAGCTCAGGCTGCAACCTGTCCATCTGCGCACGCTGATCTCCGACGTCGCCACGACCGCCGGCCCTGAAGCGGCCCGGCGCAACGTGATCATGAAGACGGAATGTCCCGACAGCCTGCCGGAGATCAATGCGGATCCGGGGATGCTTGGTCAGGCGTTGTTGAATCTGGCCCTGAATGGATGCCAGGCGATGCCGGACGGCGGGACACTGAAGATCAGCTGCCGTGCCGCCGCGCGACGCTCCGTCCAGGTCGACGTCGAAGACACCGGCGTCGGCATCCCACCGGAGCATCTCTCGCGCATCTTCGATCCGTTCTTCACGACCAAGGAGAAGGGCAGCGGGATCGGGCTGTCGATGGTCTACCGGATCGTCCAGCTTCACGACGGTGAGGTCGAAGTGCAGTCGACCCCCGGCCGCGGCACGCGCTTCCGGCTGATTTTTCCGCAGGCGTAGAAATGTGGTAGAGAGACAGGCACAGGCCATGAACAGAATTGCATCAGTCGTCCTGCTCGCCGCAATGGCCAGTGGATGCGCTGCCGCGCAGGCCAAGGTTCCCGCCGAACGGCCGGCGCTCGATGTGCCCGCAGCGCCGCCGCGGGTGATCGAGAGGACCGTCCAGGAGACGGCGCCGCCGGATCCGGTTCCGGAGGTGCCGCCGCCGCCGGTCGCGGTCGCCCGGCCCCGTCCTCAGGGTCCCGCGCGGGAAACCGCCAAGGCTGAACCGAAGCCCGAAACCCCCGTCGACGCGCCTGTGGTGCCGGCGCCTGTCCCGGCGCCGGTGCCGCCGCTCCTCCGCACGCCTCAGACCGCGGACAGCGCCGGCGCGGCACGGCAAGTCAGCGAACTGCTCGAGCGCGCGAACAAGGCGCTCGCGTCGATCAACTATCAGAGCCTGACGAAGGATCGGCGCGCCGAATACGAAAACGTCAAATTGATGATCAACGAGTGCGAGCAGGCGGTGAAGGCCGCGAACTTCGAGAAGGCCCTCAGTCTGGCCGATAAAGCGGAGCGTTTGGCGAACGGCTTGCAGACCCGTTGAGGGCGCCCAGCAGCTCATCATTGGAAAACGCCGCCAAATCGACAAAAGTCCACATCTTGCGTCTGCCCTAATTTCAAAGCACAATATCTAGTGGATCGCCCCTTGACATCCGTGTAAACAGGGCACATATTTATCGGCCAGCGCACACGTGCCCCGGCGAGACCTTCCCGGCTTTCGCAGGCGTTGTTAAGTGACCCCGACCGACACGGTTTCGGACGGTCATTTAGCTGCGTCAGGCTCCGTGCGCACCCGCAACAACGTCATTTGGAGTCTTCGCCGCCAGGGCGGGCGGGGACTCGCGTCGGAGGCAGAAAAGATGCAGAGAAGCGCGGCTCAGCAGGTGGAATCCACCAGCCCGCAGACGGTCGCTCGTACACCGGCCCTCGAGCCGGCGGGCGTCGCTGGACTTGAATACACGCGCTTCTTCACGCGCGAGGGGATCGATCCATTCGACGAAGTCGAATGGGACATCCGCTCGGCCGTCATCGGCAACGAGAAAGGCCATGTCGTCTTCGAGCAGCGGGACGTCGAGATTCCGAAGTTCTGGACCCAGCAGGCGACCAACATCGTCGTCTCGAAGTATTTCCGCGGGACGCTCGGCACAGCCGAGCGGGAGCGCAGCGTCAAGCAGCTGATCGGCCGCGTCGTCGACACCATCACGGCGTGGGCCGTAAAGCAGCAGTACTTTGCCAGCGACGACGACCTGCAGGCGTTCAGCGACGACCTCAAGCATCTGCT
>JBDTSX010000019.1:0-17162 GCA_039930925.1 Acidobacteriota bacterium
CGATGCCGCGAGTGGGCACGCTCCCCGGCGAGGATCCCCGCTTTACCTATATGTCGACGTTCCACTGGATGCCGCTGGTCAACGGCTACAGTGGCTACTATCCGCCGTCCTATTTGGACCGGATCGAAACCTTGCGCCGGGTCCCTGACTCGATGGCGCTCGACAGGCTGCGGCGTGACCAGGTCCGGTACATCATTGTCCACGCCTCGTCATATCCCCGCGACGCCGGCTCGGTGTTGTATCGCTTCGCGACCGAGCCGCGCCTCGAGCAGCTCGGCCATTTCTACGACGGCACCGGGGAGGCACTGGTTTTCGGCTTTCGGTGATTGCCCTCCCTCACCGACGCGGTTCTCCGGCTGGCGCGCGCGCGACGAAATGTGGCACCGAGGTTGCTGGGCTACGCCGCGGACAGGAGGTCAGTGTGAACAGACGAACCTATGGAATTCTTGCAGGGCTGATTGGATCGGCAGTAGGCGCGTGGTGGATGACGCGGCAGCGCGCGCGAACCGCCAGCGAGGCAAGGAGCGACCGCGGCCGCGTGATCTTCCACAATACGCCCACGCCGACGCCGCTCTCCGACGCCGGCATCATCTAACGGCCGATGCGCGCGGTGGCCCATCGATTGCAAAATGCGCAAACGGGGAAAGCATGAAGGAACTTCATTGCCACTGCGCGCATCACGCCCACACACTACGCCTGCTCGCCGCATGCTCCTTGCTGCTGAGCCTGGCGGCGTGCCGTCCCGGCACCCCGGTCATCGACCTCGGCCCAAAACCACTCACCGTAGACGGCACCATCAGCGGTACCGTTCGCGGGCCTGAAGGGACGAGCGCGATCGACGGACGGACGGTCGAGGCGATCAACACCGTCACCGGCGAACGCCAGCGTGTGACGACCAACAACGCCGGCGGCTTCACCTTCAAGGTGAAACCCGGGAAGTATCGCGTCGAGCTCACGCTCCATGAGGGAGAAACGCTCGTCAAGCACCCCGACGTAATCGACATCAACAAAAGCGACCTCGATACTCATGTCGACTTCGTCGTCGGCGTCTCGCTTATTTCCGGTCGCCGCTACCGCCCCCACGGCGACGACGGGCTCGGCTCGCCGATCGCCTGAGGCGCGTCTTTCGCGCCGATTGGGTACGCGACCTCAGCCAGACCCGACCGGGTCGTCCCGGGAGGTGGACCGCGCCCGCTTCGACTGACTGCCCCCGGTAATCGGTATACTCCCTCGATGCCTCCCGAGCGGCCGGAATCCGCCGATCCCAACCTCCGAAAATACATCCTGGTGTTCGTCTTCGAGGCGATATCCATCACCGCGCTCTGGGCGCTCGGCCGTCTCTTCTCCTGAGCGTCCCATGCACACTCTCGACTGGCTCGTCGTCGCTGGCTATCTCCTGTTCGTCGTCTACGACGGGCTGAAGCGCACCAAGGCCTCGCACGAGGTCGAGGGCTACTTCCTCGCGAACCGGAGCCTGCCTTGGTGGGCGATCGGATTGTCCGTGATGGCGACGCAGCTGAGTGCGATTACCCTCGTCGGCACGACCGGACAGGGCTACGCCAACGGGATGCGCTTCGTGCAGTTCTATTTCGGCCTGCCGATCGCGATGGTGATCCTCTCCGTCACGCTGGTGCCGTTCTTCTACCGCGCGCGGGTGTTCACCGCCTACGAGTACCTCGAGAAGCGCTTCGACCTGAAGACGCGGACGCTGGCCAGCGTGCTGTTTTTGATGTCGCGCGGGTTGTCGTGCGGCGTCATCGTCGCCGCCCCGTCGGTGATCCTGTCGATCATCCTCGGCTGGAACCTGCCACTGACGATCATCGCGATTGGCCTGCCGACGACGCTCTATACGATGGTCGGCGGCGTGCAGGCGGTCACGTGGACCGACGTCAAGCAGATGGGGGTCATCGTCGGCGGGCTGCTCGCGGTCGTGACCGCGCTCATCATCGGCCTGCCGCACGGCGTCGGGCTGATCCAGGCGCTACACGTCGCCGGCGCCGCGGGGCGCCTCCAGGCCGTGGACTTCCGCTTCGACATGCACCAGACCTACTCGTTCTGGTCGGGCATGCTCGGCGGCCTGTTCCTGATGCTGTCGTATTTCGGCTGCGATCAGAGCCAGGTGCAGCGGTACCTCACCGCGAAATCGGTCGACGAGGGGCGGCACTCGCTCCTGATGAGCGCGTTCGTGAAGATTCCGTTGCAGGCGCTGGTGCTGCTCACCGGCGTGCTCGTGTTCGTCTTCTACCTGTTCAACGAGCCGCCGATGCTGTTCAACCGCGTCCCCGCCGAGAAGGTCGAGCACAGCGCGCGCGCGGGCGAGTACCGGGCGCTCGAAGCGGAGTTCACCCGCGCCTTCGAGGCGCGCCGCGCCGCGGCCGCGACGCTGGCGGCCGCGCCCGACGATGCCGGCCGCGCAGCGGCGAAGGACGCGTTCACTGCCACCAATGGGGAAATCCGGAACGTCCGCAGCCGTGCCGCGGAGCTCGTGCGCGAGGTCGCCGGCGACGAAAGCTACAAGGACATGAACGGGGACACGCCGGTCCCCGACGTCAACTACGTCTTCCCCACGTTCATCACCACGAAGCTGCCGATCGGCCTGGTCGGGCTGATGATCGCCGCGATTTTCGCCGCCGCGATGTCGTCGATTGCGGCGGAGCTGAACTCACTCGCGACCGCCACGGTCATCGACATCTATCGTCGGCTGATTCGTCCATCCCAGAGCGATGCCCACTACCTGCTGGTCTCCAAGCTCTCGACCGGATTCTGGGGCCTGGTCGCCTGCATCGTGGCGATGTTCGCCGCCGGTCTCGGCTCGTTGATCGAGGTGGTCAACCGGTTCGGCTCCTTCTTCTACGGATCGCTGCTCGGCGTCTTCGTGCTGGCCCTGGCCCTGCGCCGCGCGAACGGTACCGGCGCGTTCGTCGGCCTGCTCGCCGGCATCGGTGCCGTGGCGGTCTTTGCGCTGCACCCGGCGACCCGCGGCATTTCGTTCCTCTGGCAGAATCCCCTGGGCGTCATCGTCGTGGTCGTGGTCGGATCGGTGGTCAGCGCGCTGACCGGCGGACGCGAGGGGCGGGCGCCGGAGACACGGTCGGCGCCGCAGCTCTGACGTCCGTCTGAGAGTCCCCCCTCTTCGGCGGTGAGCCTCCGGCGCCTGATACTCCCGGTGAGTTCCGCTGCCGCTGACCGGCCGCCCGACCCCGATCACAGCGAGAGAGATCCGTGTCACCGCGGATGCGATATCGGCTATCATCCGGACCCTGTGTAACCCCTCCACCCCTGGGCCTGGGCGCCGCGCGCCGCGGACCGATTCCCTGCGTGCGCGAGTCTGTCTGTGCTCGGTTCTCGTCTCTTCGTGCGTCCATCCGGCAAGGTCAGGAGTTGTTTCATGAGTTCACTCGCGCCGCTCCGCATCGTCGCCGTCGTCTGCGTGGTTCTGGGCACCGGCGCCGTCGCGCGCGCTCAGTCGGCCGTGGACGGCTTTGATCCCGGAGCCAACGCGGGTGTCTACGCGATGGCCGTGCAGCAGGACGGGGCCATCCTGGTCGGCGGCGCCTTCACGACGCTCGGCGGCGGCGGAACCGGAACGCAGGTCCGCAATCACCTTGGACGGCTGACCGCGGCCGGCGTCCTGGACGCGAGCTTCGATCCCGGCGCGAATGGCGACGTCGCGACCGTGGTGGTGCAGCCTGACGGCAAGATCCTCCTGGGCGGCCGCTTCACGACGGTGGGCGGCGGCGGCACCGGCACGACGACGCGCAACTATCTCGCCCGGCTCAATGCCGACGGGTCACTGGACACCGCCTTCAATCCGGTCGCGAACGGCCACGTCTACCGTCTGGCGCTGCAACCGGACGGCAAGATTCTGGTGGGCGGCTTGTTCACGACGCTCGGCAGCGGCATCGGCCTGGCGGCGCGCAACCGGATCGGACGCCTCAATACCGACGGATCGGTTGACGCGGGCTTCAATCCCGGCGCGAACGACTTCGTCTACGCGATCACCTTCCAGCCCAATGGAAAAATTCTCGTCGGCGGCGCCTTCACGACGTTTGGCGGCGGCGGTACCGGGACCGCGACGCGAAACCACCTCGCGCGTCTCGATCTCGACGGGACGCTCGACGCCGTCTTCGATCCTGGCGCGAACGACTGGGTCCTGGCGCTGGCCGCGCAGGCGGACGGAAAGATTGTCGTCGGAGGGAGTTTCTCGATGCTCGGAGGAGGCGGTGCCGGTACGACGCTGCGGCGCCGACTGGGGCGCCTCAACGCCGACGGCGCCCTCGACGGCAGTTTCGATCCCGGGGCGAACGACTACCTCCTGGCCGTGACGGTTCATCCCGACGGCAAGATCCTGGTTGGCGGCAACTTCACCACGCTCGGCGGCGGCGGAATCGGCACCTCGCCGCGCAATTACCTCGGACGGCTCAACGCGAACGGGACCCTCGATGCCTCCTTCACGTCGAGCGTGAGCAGCGTCGTCGTGACGCTGCCGGTGCAGCCGGATGGGAAGATCCTGATCGGCGGTGACTTTTCCTCGCTGAGCACTCCGCCGCTCGGGACGACGCCGCGCAATCGGCTGGCGCGGCTGAACGGGGACGGATCGCTCGACGGCGTCTTCAATCCCGGCGCGAACGCCGCGATCGTCGCCATGACGGTGCAGCCGAGCGGCAAGATTCTGGTCGGCGGCAACTTCACGACGCTCGGCGGCGGTTCGACCGGCGTGAACACCCGCGGGTATCTGGGCCGCATCAATGCCGACGGCACGCTCGACGCCGGCTTCAATCAGTCGGCCGGCAACGCGGTCTACGTCCTGGCAGCGCAGCCTGACGGCAGGATCCTGGTTGGGGGCGCGTTCGCCGCGCTCGCCGGCACGGCGCGCAGCCGGATCGGGCGGCTCAACGCCGACACCTCGATCGACACGAGCTTCAACCCGGGGGCGAACGGCGACATCATCGCGATGGCCTTACAAGCGGACGGGAAAATTATCGTCGGGGGGAGTTTCACGACGCTCGGCGGCGGCGCGACCGGCGTGAACGTGCGCAGCTATCTCGGCCGCCTCAATGCCGACGGCTCGCTCGACGCCAGTTTCAATCCGGGCGCGAACAACTCGGTCCTCGCCGTGTGCGTGCAGACGGATGGCAAGATCCTGGTGGGCGGCAACTTCACCACGCTCGGCGGCGGCGGGACCGGCACCACGGCCCGCAGCTACATCGGACGCTTGAACGCGGACGGCTCGCTCGACACCAGCTTCAATCCCGGCGCGAACGCACGCGTGCACGTGATCGGGACGCAGCGGGACGGCCGGATCCTGGCGGCGGGCGACTTCACGATGATCGGCGGCGGGTCCGGCACCACCATCCGCAACTACCTCGGGCGGCTCAACGCCGACGGCTCGATCGACGGCAGTTTCCTGTCTGGCGCGAACCAGGGCATCTATTCCCTGGCCGTGCAGACGGACGGAAAAATCGTCGTCGGCGGGGCCTTCACCGCGCTGAGCGACACCTCCACCGGCACCACCACGCGCAATCGACTGGGACGCTTCTCCGCCGACGGTTCGCTCGATGCGTCCTTCGATCCCGGCGCGAACAGCGACGTCTTCGCCGTCGCGGTCCAGGGCGACGGGAAGGTCCTGGCCGGCGGCAGTTTCACGACCCTGGGCGGCGGCGGGACCGGCCTCGCCGCACGGAGCTATCTCGGGCGGCTGACCAACACCAACGCGGCGATCGACAGCCTCACGGTGACCGGTGGGGGAGCCTCCGTGATCTGGGCGCGCAGCGGCGCCGGCCCCGAAGTCTGGCGGGTGACGTTCGAGGCGTCGGCGGACGGCGCGACCTACACGCCTCTCGGGGCCGGCAACCGGACGTCTGGCGGGTGGCAGTTGGGCGGGCTCAATCTGCCTCTCGGCGACAACCTGTTCATCCGCGCGCGAGGCTTTTATGCAACCGGAGCGCACGGCGGCTCGGGCTCGGCGGTCGAGTCGATCCGCCGCGCTTATTCGGCCGCGCCGTGCACCTACTCGCTGTCGTCGTCCTCCGCCACCGTGCCGTCTGGGGTGAATGCCGGCGCGGTGACGCTCTTCACGAGCGATGGGTCCTGCAGTTGGACGGCGCCGAACACCGCGTTCGTGACCGTGACGTCCGACAGCATCGGCGCGGGCACGACGATCATCACGTGGGTGACCGCGATCAATTCCAGCGCGTCACCGCGCACCGCCGTCGTCTCGATCGCGGGGCTGGCCTACACGATCACCCAGGCCGGCGTCTCGGCGACGCGCCGCGTGCGGAACGACTTCAACCACGACGCGCTCAGCGACATTGCCGTGTTCCGGCCGAGCCTCGGGCGCTGGTACATCATCGATCAGGTGATCGCCGACTGGGGCGCGCCGGGGGACCTGCCGGTGCCCGGCGATTACAACGGCGACGGCAATCCGGAGATCGCCGTGTTCCGGCCCTCGAACAGCACGTGGTATGTCAGCAACGGCGTGACGGTGGTGTGGGGACTTCCCGGGGACGTTCCGGTGCCCGGCGACTACAACGGCGACCACGTCACCGACATCGCGGTATTCCGCCCGCGTACCGGCCAATGGCTGGTGCGCAACGTCGGCACGTTCGGGTGGGGACTGGCCGGTGATCTTCCGGTCGCGGCGGACTACAACGGGGATGGCACGACCGATATCGCCGTCTACCGGCCGTCCACCGGCACCTGGTACGTGAGCAATGGATCGACCACCGTGTACGGTTTAGCCGCCGATATTCCGGTCCCAGCGGACTACGACGGCAACGGCACGGCCGACATCGCCGTGTTCCGGCCGTCGAGCGGCACCTGGTTCGTCATGGGGCAGTACATCGCCGACTGGGGCGCATCCGGCGACGTGCCGGTGCCGATGGATCGGAGCGGGGACGGCATCGCGGAGCTCGGCGTGTTCCATCGCGCGACGGGCGTCTGGCAATTCAAGAATCACGTCAGCGACACCAACGAGTCCGTGCTCTGGGGCGCCGCCGGCGACCTCCCGCTCGGCGGTGTGGTGGCTCCTCTGACCACACTCGCGGGAGACTTCGATGGCGATCGCCGGGCCGATCTGACCGTGTTCCGGCCGTCCACCGGCGACTGGCTCACGCTGCGGACCGTGAACGGCTTCACGGACTACACCGTCCACACCTTCGGGCTGAGCACCGACACGCCCGTGGCACGCGACTACGACGGCGACGGCAAGATCGATCCGGCCGTTTACCGTCCGTTCACCGGCCGCTGGTTCATGCTGCGATCGTCCACCAATTTTACCGACTACATCAGCCGCGACTGGGGCCTGAGCGGCGACATCCCGGTGCCGGCCGACTACGACGGCGATGGCAAGGCCGACGTCGCGGTGTTCCGTCCATCGCTGGGACGGTGGCTGGTGCTGCTGTCGTCCACGGACAGCACCAGCTATCTGTCGCAGGACTTCGGCCTCAACGGCGACATCCCGGTCCCGGGCGACTACGACGGGGACGGCCGCGCGGACATCGCGGTCTTCCGCCCGTCCACGGGTCAGTGGTTCGTGTACAACCGCATCAGCGGGACCTACACGGTGCGCGATTGGGGCCTGAGCGGCGACCTGCCTGCCGCCGCGGACTTCGACGGGGATGGCAAGGCCGATCTCACCGTCTACCGGCCGTCGCTCGGCCGGTGGTACATCAGGTCGACGATCGACGACACCACGATCACGGTTGACTGGGGCCTGTCGGATGACGCGATCGCGCCGGCCGACTACGACGGCGACGGCAAGGCGGATGTCGCGGTCTACCGGCCGTCGACCGGCGACTGGTACGTGCGCGGTCAGTTCCATCGCAACTGGGGCCAGGCCGGAGATCTGCCCGGAATCAAGGTGCCGTAGCTCGGGGCTCGAGGCTCGGGGTTCGAAAGCCGGACCGTGAGGGGGCGCTGCGGGTGCGCGCCGTCACGTTCACCGGCGCGCGCGCTCCGGTGCTACGATTCCGCACATGTTCCACCGCGTGCTCGTCGCCGCGCTGCTGGCGCTCGCCCTGCCCGGCGCGCTGGGGCAGGCGCCGCGGTACGATGTCCTGATCACGGGTGGCACGGTCGTGGACGGCTCCGGCGCGCCAGGCCGCCGCGCCGACGTCGCGATCAAGGGCGGCCGGATTGCCGCAATCGGCGTAGTTGGCCGCACCACCGCCACTGAAACCATCGACGCCACCGGCCTGGTCGTCGCTCCCGGCTTCATCGACGTCCACACGCATGCGGACGACATTGCGGAGACGCCGCTCGCGGAGAACTTCGTCCGCATGGGCGTCACGACCATCGTGGCCGGCAACTGCGGCGGGTCGGCGCTCGACATCGGCGAGGCGCTGACGGCAATCCGGCAGTCGGGTGTGTCGGTCAACTACGCGACGCTGATCGGCCACAACACCGTGCGGCGCGCCGCGATGGGCACGGTGAACCGCGACGCCACCGTCGCCGAGCTCGCGAAGATGAAATCGCTCGTCTGGCGCGCGCTGGCCGACGGCGCGGTGGGATTCTCGACCGGCCTGCAGTACGTGCCGGGGACGTATGCCAAGGCGCCTGAGATCCTCGAGCTCGCGCGGGTCACCGCCAACGTCGGCGGCGTGTACGCCTCCCACATGCGAAACGAAGGGACCGAGCTGGAAAAGGCGGTCGCGGAAACGATTCGCATCGGCGAGCTCACGCAGTGCCGCGTGCAGATCTCCCATTTGAAGGTGGACAGTCCGAGCCAGTGGGGCGCCAGCGCGCAGGCGCTGGCGCTGATCGACGCCGCGCGCGCGCGAGGGATCGACGTCGAGGCGGATCAGTACGCGTACACGGCAGCCAGCTCGACGCTCGGCATCCGGTTTCCCGCGTGGATGCTGGAAGGGGGCCAGATCGCGATCTCCGGCCGGCTCGGCGATGCCGGCACCTGGGCCAAGATCAAGACCGAGATGCGCGCGATGCTGATCGACCGCGGTCTGCCGGATCTGGGGTTTGCCGTGATTGCGTCGTATGACCCGGATCCGAGCCTGAACGGGCTCTCGATCAAGCAGGCGGCCGCGAAGCTGAAGGGATCGGACGCACTGGACGCGCAGCTCGAGACCGCCCGCGCGATGATGATCGCCGGTGGCGCGTCGATGGTCTACCACCTGATGTCGGACGAGGACGTCGACCGGATCATGAAGCATCCGTTCGTGGCGATTGCGTCGGACAGCTCGGTGCTCACCGTCGGCGACGCCGTCCCGCACCCGCGCGGTTATGGCAACACCGTCCGCGTGCTCGGCGACTACGTGCGCACGCGCCGCGTGATCGGGCTCGAGGAAGCGGTGCGCAAGATGACGTCGCTGCCCGCGCAGCATTTCCGCTTCGAGAAGCGGGGATTGATCAAGGAAGGCTACGCCGCCGATCTCACGATCTTCGATCCGGCGGCGGTTCGCGACACGGCCACGTTCGAGAAGCCGCATGCGTTCGCGGCGGGCATCCCCTACGTCCTCGTCAACGGCGTGCCGGTCGTCCGCAACGGGCACCACACCGGCGCGCGTTCCGGGCAGGTGCTGACCTCGCCCTCAGCGCCGAAGTAACCGGACAGGACCGGTGTCTCACTCGTCGGCGACCGCCAGGTAGATCGCCATCGGCGCGACGACCACCAGCAGACCCAGGGCAACCAGCGGCAGCGTTCCCGCCGGCGCGAGCGCCTGTAGACGCGCCAGGTCAATCGTCCGGGGGTCGAGCGCGGCCAGCGCGGTAACGCCCCATCCGAGCCATGCCCGTACTCCGGTTTCCGCGAAGGTCGCCACTCCCGCGGCGAGCCCGGCGGCGCATGCCAGCGCCAGTCCCTGGGTCCAGGCAATCGGGCGTGTGGCGGCGTCCACCGCTTCGCGGCGTGCCCGCATCTGCGCACGCCACCACACCACCCCGGATGATGGGATGCGCGCGTGGCGTTCGGCGAGCTCGTGCTCGCGAAGCAAGGGGAGCGCGACGGTGAGCAGCTCGGTGCAGGAGTCACATCTGCCGGCGTGCATCTCCAGCTCGGTGACCGCGCCGTCAGGCCAGCGCCCACCCGCCAACGCCTCGAGCAGCTCCTGTTCGCGAGGGCATTCAGGCGTCCTCACGTCGCGCTCCTTTCGCGGCGGGCCGCAGCAGTCCCGCCATCTTCCGCCTCGCCCTGAACAACAGCTGCTTGACGCTCGCGCATTTCACACCGAGCGTGGCGGAAATCTCGCGGTGCGACGATCCCTGCGCATACGCCAGCCAGAGCAGCTCCCGTTCGCGGGGCTTGAGCCGCGCCATGGCGCGCAGCAGGTCCGTCCGCTGCTCGGTCCGCGCCGCATCGTGGCTCTCGGAGGGGATGTCGGCGTAGTCCTCGTGCGCGGCGACCGATTGCGGCGTGGTGAGACGCCGGCGATGCGCATCCCGCACCAGGTTGGTGGCGATCCGGAACAGGTAATTCCGGCGATGCGCTTCACCATCGTGCGGCACGCGCGCCCGAAGAAAACGGAAGTACGTTTCCTGCAACAAGTCGTCGGCAAGGTGCGGATCGCCCGAGATCCGGGACAGATAGGCCCACAGGGCGCGCGCGGTCCGGTCGTAGAAACCGCGGAAAGCCTCTTCGTCCATCTCGAACCCAACGTTCGCAGCGTCGGCGGCCGTCAGCTGGTCGATGTCGGAGACGGTCACGTCACGCATGATCTGCCGCCGGCCGCTCGAGGAGTCCGAGGCGGCGCGAGAGGACGTATGCGGCGATGGCCGAGACGATGAACCCCGCGCCGAGCGCCAGCGTGACGACGCCGACCACCATGAAGAACTGCGCCGCCTCGTCGACGAACCGGCTGCTGACGTAGAGGACGCCGGCGCCCGCAATCGCCAGCACGACGCCGGCCTGCACCGACCAGAGAATCCGCGAGAACGGTGCCCCCATGGTGGGGGTTTCGTCCTGGAGCGGAATCGGCGCCGACTCCAGGAGCTTGCGGCCGGCGGGTGTCTGCACGTACGCGAGGAGCTCTTCGCTCGAGGTGAACCGGTCGAGCAGCTTGCTGTGCACTTCGAACTGGACCTTCGAGAGCCGTGTCCATCGCCGATTGGTCACGCCCAGCCGGATCAGCCAGACCAATACGCCGGTGACCACGAGAAAGACCAGGAAGATCGCGAAGCCACCGATCAGGTCGTTGGTCATTCGCCGCCGCTCCTGTTGCGGATCTTCGAACGTCCGCTCGGATGGAACGTTGACGCGCTCCAGGAAGTAGGCCGGATTGTGCGCCACTTCCGGATGCTGCGCGAGAAACGCCGCCAGCCCCGGATAGGGCGCGAGGTAAGACGGGTTGCCGAGCAGCGACGGATCGAGCTTCAGCACCCGGCCGAGGGCCGGCGGATACTTTTCGAAGAGCTGATTCAGCCGCTCGCGGGTCTGCTGGGCATCGGAATCATCCGTCATGATGACGGGAGCCGGTGCCGCCTGACCCAGCTCGGCCGACACCGGGTGCCCGGAAGAGGGGGCGGGCGTCCGCTGGGCGGCTTCACCCCTCGGCGCGGGTGCCAGCAAGGCAGTGAGGGCGAGAACACCGGCAAGGCCGGGACGGACAGCTCTGTGGGTCATGCGCAATCGGCTCCTTACCGAGCTATTACGCGAGGCGCCCCGCCTGGTTAACACGGCGGGATTGGATGCCGTGCCTCGAACCCGCGTGGCCTCCCGTGGCCGACTACCGCCGGAGCCCCAGGACCGGGGCCAGCTCCTTCCCGATGCGACTCAGCCCCTCGCGCAGGCGATCCTGTGCGCCGCCAATCCAGATCCGAAGGTAGCCTTCGAGTCCCACGTGGGAGCCTGGGACGATCAGCGTGCTCTGCGCCTTGCGCACGCGCTCGGCCATCTCGACGCTGGGCACGTCGGCGTTGTACTTGATCAGGGCGATGGCGCCAGCGACCGGCTCGCGCCAAGTGACGCGGCCGTCGAAGCTCTCGATCCAGGCGCGCGCGATGGGCAGGTTGTCCGAGAGAATGTTCCGGGTCCGCGCATAGCACCGCTCCCGGTTCCGCTTCTCGACGACGACGCGGGCGATCCGATCCGACATCTTGTTCGGGCCGATGGTGAGATAGTCGTGCTGGCTCCAGCATTTCTCGGCCAGGTCCTTCGGCGCGACGATCCAGCCAATCCGAACGCCGGGAATGCCGTACGCCTTCGACAGCCCGCTCGTGACAATGACTCGATCGCTCATCCCCCAGAAGCTCTTGGTGCGAGGTCCATCGATCTCCGCCCCGAGGTAGACCTCGTCGGAGAGCAGCCACGTGCCGGTGGCTTCACAGCGTGCGACGATCCGTTCCATCGCCTGGTTCGACAGCACCGCCCCGGTCGGGTTGTTCGGATTCGACAGGTAGAGGAGCTGCGTGTGCGGCGACACGGCACGCTCGAACTCGTCCCAATCCGGTTCCCACCCGGTCTCCTGCCGCAGGCTGAAGGTGCGGACCGTCGCCCCGAGGCTACGGGCCACTCCGGGCAGCTGCATGTAGTTCGGCGTCTCCATCGCCATGTCGTCTCCCGACCGCAGCTGGCTGAGGGCGACGAGATAGTTGGCTTCCGAGGTGCCGTTGGTGACTTCGATCTGGTCGGCGTTGGCGCCGCGATAGAGCGCGGCGATCCGCTCACGCAGCTCAATCGTGCCGTTCGACTGGCTGTAGCCAAGCGGCTGATCGAGGAACTGGTCGAGATCGAACCCCATCTCGACCAGTTCACGCAGTGTCAACGGCCGCACGCCGCTCTCGCTCATGTCGTAGTCGACGAGGTTCTCCCACGTCGACTGCATCCGTTCCATCGCGAAGAGTTCTATCGGCATGTTCGGGGGGGACACTCAATCGGGACACTCAAGGTTGAGTGTCCCCGTTTCATCGGAGCCGCATTGGCGCGCCGCCGGCATCCTTGCTGCGCTGAGCCGCGTCCATGAACGCGAACATCTCCAGCGTCTCCTCATGCGGCACCGGCGTGACCCCGGTCTCGAAGAATTTCACGATCTCGCGGACGAGCGGCACGTAACTGGACTCGACCGGGCTGGACTCGGCGGCCTGGTTCCTGCCGTCCCTCCGGAAGAGGACCACGCCGTAGCCGCCATAGGGCCGCAGCACCCTCATCGTCCCGATGCGTCCGTCCTTCCACCGGCAGGCGATGACGTCGGCGTCCGCGGAGGACACCCGCGTGACTTCCTCGCAGCCGGTGCCCATCAAGGTGTAGAGCATTTCCACTTCGTGGATCGCGTACCACGAGAGATCGAGCTGGTGATGCGGCTCGAACGGGCCCGGACCCCAGACCTCCACGCCGGTCAGGTCGGGCCGCTTCAATCCGGCGACGCCGTAACGCAGGCTCGAGGTGGTGAACCACGGTACGCCGGCGTCCTGTGCCAGTCTGGCGATGGCCCTCGCGTCGTCGAGCGTCGAGGCCAGCGGCTTGTCGACGAAGAACGGCTTCCGCGCGGCCACGATCTCGCGGACCTGGGCCAGATGGATCCGGCCGTCGCCGCTCTCGAGCAGGATGGCGTCCACGCGGCGGCACAGCTCCGCGATCGTGGCGACCATCTCGACCCCGTATCGAGCCTGGAGATCGCGCGCGAACCCCTCGACGCGATCGCGGCTCTCCGCAATGTCAGGGCTGCCTCCCTGGTAGGCTGCCACCACGCGCGCCCCGGCAATGTGGCCGGAGGAGGAGGGGTCGTTGAGGAGCGCCGTGAATGCGGTGACGTGCGACGTATCCGTGCCGATGATCCCGAGCTTCAGATCCGCCGCCGCGCCGGATGCGGCGATGCCGAGGGTCAGCGCCAGCACCGCGGCCGCTGATCGCAGCTTCGGGTGATCCTTCCGTTTGAAGGCGGAAGCCACGTGTCGGCAAGGGGAGAACTCGTGGCTTCTGCCTTCAGGCAGAAGAACCACCAGGGGAACCGGCGGGCAGCCTCCGGCGACAGCACCGCTCGCACTCTGCCTCATGACCTGCCCCTCCGCAGCTCGTTGAGCCTCTCCAGGCTCATGTTGCCGCCGCTCAGAATCGCCACGATCGGTCCGGCGACATCGGCCGCCCCCGCCAGCGCGGCCGCGACAGTCGCCGCTCCCGACGGCTCCACGACCATGTTCGCGTGCGCCGACAGCCACAGCACCGCCTCGACAATCTGCTCGTCGTTCACGGTGACGACTCCATCGACGAACCGGCGGACGTGCGCGAAAGTGAGGTCGCCGGGGCGGACCGGAATCAGGCCATCCGCGATGCTCTCGGTGCGGTCGAGCGTGACCGCGTGCCCTGCCTCGATCGAGGCCTTCATGGCCGCCGCACCCGTGGGCTCCACGCCGATCACGAGGACGTCGGGACGCGTCAGCTTGATCGCCGCGGCGACGCCGGCTGCCAGCCCGCCGCCGCCGATCGGCACGAGCACCGCCGCCACGTCCGGCCGCTGCTCCAGGATCTCGAGACCTGCCGTTCCCTGTCCCGCGATGATCCATTCATGATCGAACGGCGGCACCATCGTCAAGCCTCGCGCCTGCGCTTCGGCTTCGGCGCGCACGCGCCGCTCGACCGAGGTGGTGCCGGCAAAGATCACTTCGGCGCCGAACGATCGCGCACCCTCGACCTTGATCGGCGGAGCGGTCGTCGGCATCACGACCACCGCGTGCGCGCCGAGCTCGCGCGCGGCAAGTGCCATCGCCTGTCCGTGGTTGCCCGAGGAAAACGTGATCACGCCGCGGGCCCGCTGCTGGTCGGTGAGCTGCGCGACCATGTTATAGGCGCCGCGGATCTTGAATGCGCCGGAAGGCTGCAGGTTTTCGCACTTGAGCAGCAGCGGGCGTCCCGCCAGCTCTGAGACGTCCACGAGCGGAGTGACCCGCGCGATCACCGCGACCCGGCGGGCCGCCGCGCGAATGGCGTCGAGCGTGACGAACGCCTCCGGAGGGCTCGAGGCGGTCACCGCGCCGCCCCGACCAGTGGGCGCTCGGGCACGCGCAAAGGAGATCGGCCGCGCGTGTCCCACAAGACGACGAGCGCATTCAGCCGGTTGTCATGTAAAAAGGCCATCGTTGAGCAGGCGGTGGTGCCCCGCGATTATATGCGACCGCCAGCGGGTCGCTGAGCTGGCGTTGCGGACTGGAGGGCGACGCAGGGGAGACTGCTTCGGAGCACCGCTGGCGCGCCGGTTGCACCCGCGCCGGCTTCAACTTATTGGAGAAGGAGAGCCGCATGGCACTGCTGAGCCGGGGATGGAAACCGAAGAGGCTGCGCGAGCAGACGTTCGTCGTCACGGGCGCCTCGAGCGGGATCGGCCTCGCCATCGTTCGCATGGCCGCCGCTCGCGGCGCCCAAGTTGTGCTGACGTCGAGAAACGAGCCGGATCTGCGGATTGCCACCGAAGAAATCAACCTGCGCGGGGGGCGAGCGACCTACGTCGTGGCAGACGTGGCGGATCCCTCGGGAATGGACCGTGTCGCCGATGTCGCGACGCAGGAGTTCGGCGGCTTCGACACCTGGGTCAACAATGCCGGGGTGTCGGTGTACGGCAGGCTCGCCGAGGTGTCGCTCCAGGACAAGCGGCGCGTATTCGATACGAACTTCTGGGGGGTTGTGCACGGTTGCCGGACAGCGGTGCGGCATCTCAGCCAATCAGGTGGCACGATCATCAATATCGGGACGGATCGCGCGGTGCCCCTGCAGGGGATCTACTCGGCGTCGAAGCATGCGGTGCTCGGATATACCGATGCGCTGCGGATGGAGCTCGAGCACGACCGCCTGCCGATTACGGTGACGCTGGTGAAGCCGTCATCGATCGACACGCCGTTGGTCGAGCACCCGCGCAACGTCATGGACCAGCCGCCGACGTTGCCGCCGACGGTCTACGCACCGGACGTCGTCGCGGAAGCGATTCTCCAGTGCGCCGAGAAGCGGCTGCGCGAAATCACTGTCGGCGCCGGCGGCCGGGCGATGACGGCGATGGGCCGGATCGCGCCTCGTTCCATGGACGCGTATATGGAACACACGATGTTCGAGCAGCAGAAGGATCAGATCGGCGCCGTCCACACGCAGGACCGCCCGTATCAGCCGACTCGTGACGGCGACGCCGATCGGCCGTATCCAGGCCACGTGATGCAGTCGAGCGGCTACACCAGGGCGATACTCTCGGACGTCACGCGCGCGCTGCCCCTGCTGGCTGCGACTGCCGTGTTCGCTCTCGGGGTGCGGCGCTGGGTGCAGTGAGCGGCGCGCGCCTTTCGTTCCGTGAGCGATCTGGCAGAAGATAGTCATGCGCCTGCCAGGCGCGGCGGGATAGAGAACGCGTGCTGTGAGGACCGATCATGAAAGTCGCTGCCTCGGTCGGAGTGTTGACCATCGTGTTCGGCCTGTTTGCCGCATACGGGCGAGCGGTCGCCCAGGCGCCGAAGCCGAGTCAGCATGGGTCCGTCAGCCAGCAGGTGGGGGACACCACGATCGTGATCGACTACAACCGGCCGGTGGCCCGAGGGCGCAACTTGTTCGGCGCGCTGGTGCCGTTCGGCCGGGTCTGGTGTCCGGGCGCCGATTCCTGTACGACGATTGAGCTGTCGACCGACGTCAAGGTCAATGGGCAGGCGCTCGCCGCGGGCACCTACTCCCTGTGGGCTGAGCCCCAAGCCGACCGCTGGACGATGATCTTCAATCGGGCGCATCCGGTGTTCCATACGCGGTACCCGGCGGACCAGGACGTGCTCCGCGTGACGGCCACGCCGCGGCAGGGCACGCATGTCGAAACACTCGCGTTCTACTTCCCGGTGGTCGACGGCGGGCACGCGGAACTGGTGCTGCACTGGGGAACCGTCGTGGTCCCGCTCTCGATCGATGTGTCCCCCTAAGAGCGATACTCCGGTGGTGCACATCATCACGCGGTACCCGCGCCTGCTGCATGCGCGTACCGATCGATTCAGCCTTCACCTCGCCGGCATGCCAGCCGAATACCGGCCACTCGAGGACACGATATGACGACCTCTGCGATCGCCGCGACGACGGCCAATGCGACACTCAGTGGAACGCTCAGGCTCGGCGGTGATCTGCCGGTTCATCGGCTCGGTTTCGGGGCGATGCGGATCACCGGCCGCGGCATCTGGGGGCCGCCGTCGAATCGCGCCGAAGCGCTCGCGGTCCTGCGCCGCTGCCCGGATCTCGACATCACCCTGATCGACACGGCCGAGTC
>JBDTSX010000020.1:0-17120 GCA_039930925.1 Acidobacteriota bacterium
GCCGAGCCCCTGCCAGGACATCACCACTTCCACCGCAAATGAGCCGCTCAGCACGCTGCCGACCGTGATGCCGAAGATCGCGATCACCGGTTTCAATGACAGGCGGAGCGCGTGCCGCCAGATCACCCGGCGCGCGGGAATGCCGCGGGCGGTGGCCGCGAGGAGCGAGGGGTCGACCAACGCGTCAGCCATCGATCGGGACTGCAGCCGCTCGAGCGAAGCGGCAATCGGGAGCCCGAGCGCGAGCGACGGCAGAACGAGATAGCGCAGGGTGGTCGAGATCGCCTCGATCCACCCTGCGCCGGGCGGCACGTCCGGCAGACCGCCGGCGGGAAACCAGCCGGTGCGCGCGGCGATCAGCAGCAGGATCAGCGACGTGACGAGCGGAGGCAGCGACAAAAGGACGATCGACGCGCTCTCGGCCGCCGCAACCAGGATCCCGCCCCGGCGGCTGCCGGTGAACACGCCGAGTGGAATGCCGATGCCGATCGCCAGAGCGAGGGCGGAGAGGCCGAGCAGCACCGTGTGTCCCGCGCGTTCGCGGATCAGCGAGGCGACTGGCCGGCCGAAATGCAGCGATTGCCCGAAGTCCAGCCGGAGGCTACGGGTCAGCCAGGTCAGGTACTGGTCGGCCAGCGGCAAATCCAGACCCGCGCTCCGGCGCTGGGCCGCGAGCACTGCCGGATCCGTCCCGAACGCATCGTCGGGCGGGGACAGGTCGGCGAGGATCAGAGCCGCCGACGACACGAGCAGCACGAGCAGCGCGGCAAAAGCCGCGCGGCGGAGCATGAAGCGCCAGAAGCCGCTGTGCACGTTCTGTTTTTCGGCTGAACGGGGCGCCCGCCTTACGTCTCGCCGAACGGGCGCGAGAGGTGGCGAACGCAGATTCGTGAACTCCGCGGCAAGACTGTGACGGTCAACGACGTCAGCCGCCTGTTGTCACCGCCGCGGAGCGGCGACGGCAAGCGTGTCAGCGCTCCAGAGCAGCTGGGGAATCTGCGGAACAGGCGACGGATTCGCGACCCGGTCGCTCACGGCGATCGTCACCGCCGGGGCGACGAAGTAGATCCCCGGCAGCTCCTCGACGAAGAGCCGCTGCATTTCTGTGACCAGCCGCTGGCGCTCGGGCAGGCCCGCCGTGACGGCCTGCTCGCGGAACAGACCGTCCATGCGTCCCTCCCAGCCGGTGGATGGCACGGCCTGGCGCGGATTCCAGAAGTGAAAGTTGCCGGAGCTGAGCCAGAAGTGCGGGCTCAGGGCGGGGTCGGTGCTGCTCGCCTGGACGCCGTAGAAAATGCTGTCGTAGTCCCCCGCCGTCCACCGCTGCACGATCGACTTCGTGTCGAGCGCCACCACGTCGACGGCGATGCCCGCCTGCCGCAGCTGTTCCTGCAGCACCGCCACCGTGCGCTCCCGCAGCGTGTGTCCGCGCTGCGTAATGATCGAGAACCGCGCCGGGGTGCCTGACGCATCCTCGAGCATCCCGTCGCCGTTGCGATCGGTCAGCCCCGCGGACGCGAAGAGAGCGCGCGCCCTGGCGGAATCGTGCACGCATGCCGGCTGCGCCGGCGAGTACCAGGTGCGGTTCGCCGGTGTGATCGGTTCGTAGATCGGCACGCCCGCCCCGAGATACACCGTGTTGATGATGCTCTGCCGGTCTACGGCGCAGGAGAGCGCCAGGCGGAATTCCTTGCGCCGCAGCCATCGGCTGCGGGGATCCGCCGCGCCCGCCCGCCCCAGGTTGAACCAGAGCAGGTTCGGATCGAGCGAGGTGCCGCCGTCGATGAGCCGCAGCCGGCCGCCGGCCGCGATGCGCTTGAAGGTCGCGTAATCGTCCGGTCGAATGTCGGCGTTGGACATCAGATCGATCTCGCCGGTCTGCATGCGCAGCGCTTCGGCGTTCTGATCGGGGAGGATCCGCACCGTCAGCTTGTCCAGGTACGGCAGCTGGGTGCCGGCGGCGTCCTTGCGCCAGAAGTGCGGATTGCGGACGAACACCAGACGCTCGCCGGAAACATGTTCGGCCAGCACGAACGGACCGAGGCCGGCGAGATCGGCCGGCGGCGTCGCCGCGCCCCAGGCCTCGGCGAATTTTCCGGCGAGGAGCGCCGCTTCGAGTTTGTGCCGCGGCAGGATGGGAACGCTATCGACCAGCCGCAACCCGGCGGCAAACGGGCCGGCAAACCGCAGCACAACGGTCGCGGGGTCGGGCGCTTCGACGACCAGCGGCTTGCCGGCGACCAAGACGTCACCGGCGATGACGGTGTTCGCGCGCGGATCGTACAAGGCGCGGTAGGAGAACAACACGTCGGCCGACGTGAACGGCGTCCCGTCGGAAAAGGTGACGCCCTGGCGCAGCTTCAGTGTGTAGGTCAGACCATCGGCCGACTGCGTCCAGCTTTCCGCAAGCCACGGCTCGAGCTGGTCGGTCGTCCGGTTGACGCGCAGCAGCGGCGCCTGGGTCAACATCGCCAGCACTTCGGCCGGGGCGCTCGCTTCCACGTAGCGGTTGTAGGTCGAGGGTTCGCTGCGGAGCGAGGCCGTGAGCTCGCCGCCACGCACCAGCGCCGACGCCGGACTGACCGCGGGCCGACCCGGGTCCGGCTGCGAGCCGCGCCTGCCAAGGAAGAGGGCAGACGCCGCGGCGACAGTCAGGACGACGATCCCGAGGACGATGATCCCCACCGCCCGAGTGGTCCTGACCACGGTTGACCCTACCGGCTAATTACTTAGCCAGCCCTATTTGATGGTGCGTTTTTGTTGGCATTCCGCCGCGGGTAGCCGATACCCGCTGGCGAAAACCGATATGCGTGCAGCCAATGTGTTGGCTGCACTCTGCGTTCCGCCGCGCCAAGCCGCGACGGATGGTAGTTCAAGACACAGCGCTGCGCAACCATCATGACACATAGAGTTCTCTCATGGCCGCTATAGTTCGTCACACGCGTTCGATCAGAGGGGTTGTGTCACGGATGGCACGTGCCGTGCCTTAGGCGGGTCGCTTGTCGTAAACCCTCGTTTCACCGGGGCGTTCAACATGAATGACATCTCGCGCACCTCACCCGCGGCGTGGCGCTGCTGTGCCCGTGCCGCGTCATTCGCGACGATTCTGTTCTGCGTTGGCGTTTCGGCGGAGGCGGGCCCGCACCGCGCCCGGCTCTCGAACGATCTCGCCGAGCGGGTTGCCACGGGCGCCTCCGGATCCTCCAGCGTCATCGTCAGCGGCACTGACGCGGAAGTGCGGACGCTCATGGCGCGCTACGGCGCGCGCCTGAAGAAGACCGTCAGCGGCGGCGCGGTGCTCGACGTCACCAGCGGGCAGCTGGACGCGATCAGCCAGGATCCGGATGTCGCGCACATCTCGGGCGACGTACCGGTGCACCGGATGATGGCGGTCACGACCGAGGCGACCGGCGCGACCCAGGTGTGGAGCGGCATTTCCGGCCTGCGCGGGTTCACCGGACGCGGCATCGGGGTGGCGGTGATCGACTCCGGGGTCGCGAACCATGCGGCGCTGCGGGGCCGGATCGTCGCGAGCGTGGACTTCACTGGCGGGAACGACGCCGGCCGCGACCTGTTCGGCCACGGCACCCACGTCGCGGGAATCATCGCCGGCAGCGACGAAGGGGGCTACGCCGGGGTCGCCCCGGGAGCGCACATCGTCAGTCTGCAGGTGCTCGGGCCGGACGGGGCGGGCGATACCAGCGACGTCATCAACGCGATCGACTGGGCGGTCGCGCACAAAGGGCAGTACAAGCTTCGCGTCATCAATCTGTCGCTCGGCCATCCGGTTCTCGAGTCGTATCGTGACGATCCGCTGTGCCAGGCCGTCAAGCGCGCCGTGGACGCCGGGCTGGTCGTCGTCGCGGCGGCGGGCAACCTGGGAAAGACGGACGACGGCCGCGCGATCATCGGCGGCATCATCTCGCCCGGGAATGCACCGGGCGCGCTGACGGTCGGCGCGCTGAACACCCGCGGCACCCCGCAGCGATCGGACGATGTGATGGCGACCTACAGCTCGCGCGGCCCGACCCGATTCGACGGGCTGCTGAAACCGGAGATCTCGGCGCCGGGCAACCGGATCACGGCCCCGGCGGCGGCGGGCTCGTATCTGGCGCTGACCTACCCGGAGCGGGTCGTCTCCGGGAGCGGCAACCAGGCCTACATCGAGTTGAGCGGCACCAGCATGTCGTCCGCGGTGGTGACGGGCGCGGTCGCGCTGCTGCTCGAGTCCAACCCGTCACTCAGCCCGGACGACACCAAGCTCGCGCTGCAGCTGACCAGCTCCCGCGTCGCGGGGGCCGGCCTGATCGAGTCGGGGGCGGGCAGTCTGAACGTCGCCGGCGCGGTCGCGCTGGGGTCGAAGCGAGCGAGGGCTAGCGAGCAGATCGTCATCTCGGGTGAACTCCAACAGCGCACGGGCGTCTTCTTCTCTCCGACCAACGCCGGCACAAGAGTGTCCGTCGCCTTCCGTAACGCGCCGTCTCTCTTGCTGACGTCCTTGAGCGCGTCCCCCGTAGGGCTACCGAACACAGCGGTATTGAACCTCGGACCCCAAAGCATTGTCTGGACGAACAGCATCGTCTGGACGAACAGCATCGTCTGGACGAACAGCATCGTTTGGACTGACAGCATCGTTTGGACCGACAGCATCGTTTGGACCGACAGCATCGTCTGGACTGACGGCATTCTAGAAACGTCTTCTGACCCACAGAAAGATTGAAACGGGCGTGTTTGGGTGTCGCTACACTCGCAGTCATCATTCAGAATGGAGTTTGCCTGTGCGAATCATTGTTTGGACCGAGTGACTCGCCTAATTGCTACCTCGTCTGTTACCTTTACGATCTAAGGTCTAATGTCACCAACGAACTATAAGACTTTACCCCTTCGCACCAAAGCCTATGTAACTGGCATAGTCATCGCGGGCGCGGCCATCGTCTTACAGTCGTTCTACGATCTAGGTGCACACCCGATAGGGTGGAACTGGATCATTTTGGCTATTTTGACTCTGGCAAGCGGATCCGCAACGGTCCGTCTTCCATCATTACCCGCCACCATTTCGGTCTCAGAAACGTTTGTCTTTACATCGGTCCTGCTCTACGGCTCAGCCGCGGGAACTCTCACGGTAGCTTTGGATGCGCTGGTCATATCTTTTTGGTCCTATCGCAAAGGTCATCCGCTATACAAAATTGTTTTCAATGTGTGCGCGCTACCATTGACAATATGGGTTGCGGCGCATTTGTTTTTTCTGTTCCCGTCAGTCAGCCCACTTGTTACAACGCCTAGGCAAGACGTCGTCAACATCACGCGTCTTCTGGGACCATTGCTAGTATTCACTCTCGCATATTTTTTACTAAACAGCTGGATTATCACGTTCGCCATTTCGCTCGAGCGCGGGCTTTCCCCTTTTCGGATTTGGCGAGATCACTTTCTGTGGTTGTCCCTCAATTACTTCGGCGGGGCTTCGGTGGCCGTCCTGTTGGTTAGCTATACCAAAGACCTTGACTATTCATATTTAGCTTTAATCGTCCCGCTCTTGGTTGTGCTCTATTTCACGTTCTCAATGTCAATGGGTCGCGTTGAAGACGCCAACAAACACTTAGGACAGTTGAACTCGCTATACATGTCCACAATCGAAACTTTGGCAATGGCAATCGATGCCAAAGACCAAATTACGCATGGCCATATCAGGCGCGTTCAATCGTATGCGGTCGCATTGGCCAGAGAAGTCGGAGTTACGGACGTATCTCTCATCCGGGCTGTTGAAGCGGCGGCTCTTCTCCATGACATGGGCAAACTAGCAGTGCCTGAATATATTCTCAATAAGCCGGGCCCTCTTACACCTGCAGAATTTGAGAAAATGAAGCTGCATGCAAGCGTCGGTGCGGATATTTTATCGGCTATTGCGTTCCCATACCCAGTAGTCCCAATAGTTCGTCATCATCACGAAAATTGGAACGGCAGCGGCTATCCGCAAGGACTCTCCGGCACGGACATCCCGATCGGCGCGCGCATTTTGTCTGTGGTTGATTGCTTCGATGCGCTCACATCAGACCGTCCATACAGACCACGTCTCGCAGATAAAGATGCGCTGCGCATTCTTCTAGAGCGCCGCGGATCGATGTACGATCCATTGGTCGTAGATACCTTTATGCGCGCCTATGCGTCAATCGTTCCTTCGTCAGTTACCGTCGATGACAACCCGTCGCTGATGGCTATCACCGAGGCCGCGCACAATCAGGTTTCGATTCCTGCGAAGCGCCCATTCGACGACATTACTGCGAGCACTGAGGAGATGCTGACACTCTTTGATCTCGCGCGCGGGCTCGCATCACCAATGCCAATCTCGAGCGTCGGCGACGTCGTCTTCAAACACCTTCGAAGATTAGTGCCGTGCTCTTTGTGTGTCTTCTTTGCCTACGACACGAGTTCGGATGATCTTGTAGTGAATCACTCGTCTGGTGATCACTCCGCTCTAGTTTCAGGCCTACGCATAGGCCTCGGCCAGCGGCTGAGTGGATGGGTCGCCGCTAACAGGCAGACGATTCGCAACTCCGACCCAATTCTTGACCTGGGTGAAGCGGCGCGTTCGATCACTCCGCGTCCGCGGAGCTGTCTCAGTACGCCATTAATAGTTGAAAAAGAATTAATTGGGGTCATTACTCTATATTCACCAAGCACCAACGCGTTCTCGGAAGAACATCAAAGAGTCTTTGAAGTCGTCGCGCGCCAGGTATCGGCCATTGTCAAAAATGCCATCGTATTTGATAATCGCAAAACTTCCATGCTGCGAGATTCGGCGACAGAGCTGCCAACGATCGAGCACCTGCACCAGGTAGGGCATATTCACGCAACCCAGCTTTCACCGCCTACGTCACTGCTGATGATAAACATCGAGAACTTAACCCGCATTCACAAGCAAATTGGACGGGAAGCGGCAGACGCAGTAGTCTCTCTGGTCATCGCCGCCGCGCGTCGTAGCCTTCGAACGGCTGACTCCCTTTTTAGACACGGTAGCAACCAGCTCGTTGCCTTACTGCTCCAGACAGATCGAGCAACGGCCTCGGAGGTTGGTGCGAGACTTTGTAAGAGCGCTAACAGCGCTCAAATAGAGTGGCAACAGTATTTTCGAGTAAACGTGGCGACGGCAACGAGTCCTGAAGACGGTGAGTCAATTGATGATTTGACTCGTACCGCGGGCCGACGTCTGCAGAGCCCTGTAACCGATGTTCGTTCGCAGGAATCTGACCCATCAGCCGAGTCGGTGCATTAAGAAGGTTACAGATGATTCTCGCCCCTGCATATTCGACAGTTGAAGTCCTGATCTCCGAGGGCCGATTCGCCGAGGCGCACACAGTGCTCGCTTCGGACCGACGGCGGTTGGAAGCTGCAGATTCTTTGGCATTTGAACTTTTGACCTGTGAATTAGAAATTGAACTGGGCGAGATTGACGATGCGTGCCGCCGGGCGGCCGCGATCGTGCGCAGACAGTCGGCGGACCTGGGAATGTGCGCTAGGGCACATCGTGTTCTGGGGCGTGGGTATTTCTGTGTGGGAGATCTTGAAGGCAGTCGAAGAGAGCTTCGAACGGCCCGTTCACTGTGTCTGCAGTCAAAAGACGAACTACAGCTTGCGCGTATCGACGTCACGCACCTCAGCCTGTTCTTAGGCGTCGATTCCCTAGAGACCGCTCTGTCGGCGTTGCCGCAAGTACGAAAGGCCGTCATTCGAGCCGGGCAACCACATTTAATGGCTGAGTTGCGGCTGTGCGTCGCACGCTGGGAGGCACGGCGCCATTCCGCTGGAGAGGCCAAAAAACACCTCGCCGCTGCCGGCGAGCTACTTAAAGGCTACCCAAGTGTTTGGCTGAGCGGACTCTTATCCATCACACTGTCGAATGTGGCCGCATTACTTGGCGATCTCGACGATAGTCTTGATTTCGCGCGCGAGGCAATGCTCTTAGCAGATCAATCTGGCCACTCTCGTACCCGCGCTGCGGCCGCCATCAACATGTCTCACGTATATTGTTCTCGCGGCGATCTGGCTGAAGCTAAGCGGCTCGTCGAGATGGGTTTAGGATCTGCTGGCGCGAACCTACACGTAAGGCTTGCGGCGCTTGATAGTTGGGCCAACCTCTTGATCACGGCCGGGCAGTACCATGAGTGCCGTGAAGTGTTCGCCCAAGTTTCCGGCTTGTTGACCGACGCTTCCGGAGAACGTCTACATTGGGATGTTCTCACGGAACTGTTCACTCGCGCTCGCCTCGCGCAGGCTGAGGGCGACTGGCAGGAGGCGTGCGCGGCGCTCTCAGAGGGTGTCCGCGTCGCTGACGGCTGCGGTGACCACCTATCAGGTCGGCGCATGCGGCTGGGACGAAGCAAGTGCTTCGCTCTGCTCGGAAGGCAGAATGAAAGCTGCGCGGACATCTCTGAAGGGATGATGACCCATGCTGAGCATCCCATCGGTCTCACTCAGTACTATGGTGCATTGGCGGCGGCTGGCCGCTCCACACCCACTCGGGCACGTCAGCATCTAGCGCGGGCCATTAGGATTTCGCGAGCCATCTTTGATCAGAGCCTTACACAGGATCTGCTAGTAGGCATGGAAGGGCTGGGCGTCCAAGGCGACGATCCAGACACCCCGCCCGCCCCTGATCTCGACACCGCCGTCTCTCTCCTTGAATTGGGCGGGCACGCGCACATCCTCGGCCGGGAGGCGCTGGCGGTGCTTGATGCCGCCGGGTGCACGCGCGGGGCGGCGCTGGTTGCCCGCACCGCAGATGGCGTCCGCGTGATCGAGGCCAAGGGCTGGGACGAGCGCCAGGCCCTCGCCGCCGCCAGGCAGCCTGACAACCATGACGTGATCGCCGTGGGCGAACACCGCGACGAGCCGTGGCAGCTGGTTGCCGAGCCGCGGCCCGAGCTCGAACACCGGTGCGCGCTCATCGCCATCCGCAAACTGATCGACACCGCCCTGACGCTCGACCGCTTCCGCCGCGAGGAAAAGCAGCGCGCCGCGTTGTGGCCCTCCGAAGCCCTCGACGGCAATCCGGAGAGCATCTGGGCCTCCGAAGAGATGTCCGAGCTGATGAGTGTCGCCCGCAAAATCGCGCCGACGCCGCTCTCGATCCTCCTCACCGGTGAAACCGGCACCGGAAAGGAAATGCTGGCCCGCGTGATCCACCGCGCCTCCGACCGCGCCGACCGGCCCCTCCTCCCCTTCAACTGCACCGCCGTCCCGCGCGACATGCTCGAGAGCCAGCTGTTCGGCTATCGCAAGGGCGCCTTCACCGGCGCCGATACCGCGTTTCCCGGCGTGATCCGATCCGCCGCCGGGGGCACGCTCTTCCTCGACGAGATCGCCGAAGTGGGCATCGACGTCCAACCGAAGCTGCTGCGGTTCCTCGAGACCCATGAAATCCACCCGCTCGGCGAGCCGCATCCGATCACCGTCGACGTCCGCGTGATTGCCGCGACCAACGCCCGCCTCGAACAACTCGTTGCCGAAGGACGCTTTCGGGAGGACCTCTTCTACCGGCTCAACATCGTGCGGCTGAAGCTGCCGCCGCTGCGCGAGCGGCGCGAGGAGATCCCCGCACTGGTCGAGCACCACCTCCGCAAGTACCGGGACGAGCTGAAAAAGGGACGGCTGACGCTCAGCGACGAGACGCTCGAGTATCTGCTGCTGTATTCGTGGCCGGGGAACATCCGCCAGCTGGCGAACGAGGTGCGCCGCATGGTCGCGATGGCGGAGCCGGACTCGGCGCTGACCCCGACCCTGCTGTCGCCGGAGATCCAGGCCTCGAGACGCACCATCCCCGCGGTGGCGCCGCTCGCTGCCGCGACCACCACCGACCCCGAGGTCCGCGTGCGCATCGACCAGCCGATGCCGGTCGCGGTCCAGCTCCTGGAGCAGACCATGGTGCGCAACGCGCTCGATCGCGCCCACGGCCGCGTCGAACAGGCGGCACGGCTGCTTGGCATTTCCCGGAAGGGCCTGTTCCTGAAGCGCCGCCGGTGGGGGCTGCAGCACCACCGGGACTCGTGATCAGCCCTCCCCGAGCACTCGCTTCGCCTGACGGTTGTGCCGCATGACGTGCGACACCGCCCATTCGCCAATCTGAAACACGGTGATCGCACCGACGGCGCGGTGCGTGATCCCCATCCGCGCGCCGCGCTCTTCAGTGAGCGTGGCCAGCGCCCGCGCCATGGCTGCCCCCGACTCCTCCAGCGCCGTCACGGCGGCGTCCCGGGCGACCCCGGGCGGCGGCGCGACCGCCGCCGGCGACTCGGCCCGCTCGGGAATCGCGCCCGTGACCTCGGCCCAGGCGCGCTCCTTGAAATCCGGGGGCAGCGGCTGCGCCGCGGTAATGTCCCCCGAAATCATTCCGGCGAACCTGGTGGTCACCGCCGCCACATGCCAGCCGATTTGCGCGGCCGACCAGCCCTCCGCAGGAACCCGCTCCGCCAGCCCGTCGGCGGCGACCCGCAGCCGGGCGATCAATCGGCCGTTCGCTTCATCGAATGACGCACTGAGCCTGCTGACCCGATCCGAATGCGCCGACGGCGAAGTCTCCACGTGATCTCCTTCATGCCGCACCAACCCTGCGTCCTTTGCCGCCGCCCCTCAGGGCGATCGGGACCACACGTCGTGGGGCTCAATGTCGCGATGACCGGAAACAGGTCCACACACCATCGCCCGCCCGAACCCGGACGCCGCGGACAGACCGGAACACCCGCCTTACCGCCGGCCGCCGTAGAACGAGGGAATCGGCATGTCCCGCATCGTATGCAGCCCCGGGGACACGTCGAGAATCTTCGGCAGCGAGTTCACGACGATCGAGGCGGTCGCGATGTCGCCATGCACCCCTCCCGCAATCTTCATCGTCAACGCCGGCGACCCGGTGACCTCCACCGAGTCGAACGATTCGGGGGCGCCCAGATAGGCCTCCATGTGCAGCGTGATCACCGGCACGCCGTCGCGGTATCCGATGCCGTCTTGCACGATCCCGGCGACGAAGCCCGCGTCCACCGCAATGAACTCGCTCGCCACCGATTCCGTGGCGATTTTCGGCTCGATCTCGTCGGTGATCCGATCCAGCTTCCAGCCGAGCGCGTCCGCAATCATCGAGACCGACTCGGCCAGGCCGACGTGCCTGACGCTGCCGTCGTCCACCTTCTGCTGAAACTGCTCGGGCGTCAGCCCCGCGCCAATCTTCTGCTGGAACGGCAGCCGGCGAATCCGCGCGTCCTGCACGCGATCGATCCGGAGCGCCTGGACCCGCTCGCAGACGCCGGTCAGGGCGATCGGCAGGGCATCCATGACGAACCCCGGGTTCACGCCGGTGCCGAGCACCGCGACCTTCGACTTCTTCGCGAGCTGGTGGATGACGCGCGCGTACTTCAGGTTGCCCTTGGTCGGATACGCCAGCTCCTCGGTGGTCGACACGATCGGCACGCGCAGCTTCAGGATCTCCTCCATCTGCGCCAGCACCTTCTTCAGCGACGAACTGGTGCACAGCACGACGACGTCCGGCTTCGACGCCTTGATCGCCTTCCGCACATCGTCGGACACCTTGACGCGCAGCGGCCGGCCGAGTTCGGCCACCTCCCCAAGATCGCGCCCGGCTTTGGTGGGATCGATGTCCGCGGCGCCGACGATACGGAACCCCTTCCGGTCGGCGACCTGCCGCACGACGGCGGCGCCGATCGGGCCGAGCCCGACGTGCATGACCCTGATCGGTCCGGTCTGTGTTGCCATCGATTGACTCCTCTGAAACGTGGATGCGATCCGTGAATTATATCCGTCGCGGTGCGATCGCTGCCGGCGGGCGTTGAGGACCCGCAGACGCGATTGGTGCGCACGGAAGGGCGGCGGTTCTGGTATACGATTGGCCGGTGTCCGCGCGCCGTCGGCGCATCCAAAGATGCCTCGCGCATCGTCGGGAGCGTGCGGCCGCGCAAGGCGCGACGATCGGAAACACCGGCCGTCAAATCGAGGGAGGAGCAACGCCGCAGCCCGGGATGCAGCGGCGGCCGAATGCGCAGGCATGTAGGGATCGCGCTATTCGCCGGGCTGATGGCGGGGTCGATGCTCGCTGCCTCGGCACCGCCCGCACAGCCGGTCGTGAACCGTGCCGCGATCCAGGACTCCGCGGTGCCGCCGCCTGCCCCGCGGTCGCCCCGCAACGCAAACTACACGATCAGCGCACGCCTGGATCCGGCCCGGCGAACGATCACCGGGACCGAGCGGCTCTCCTGGCGCAATCCCGCCGCGGTCCCGGCCACGACCCTCCGCTTCCACCTTTATTACAACGCCTGGAGGAACACCGGATCGACGTGGATGCGCGAGCGTGCGCTCGGCGCCACGACGCGTGTCGATCAGCGCCCGCTCGACGATTTCGGCTGGATCGATGTCACCAGCATCGGCGCGGAAGGCACGGGCGGAACCACGGCCGACCTGACGTCCCGCGCACGGTTCATTGCACCGGACGATGGGAACGCGGACGACCGGACGGTGATGGAAGTGCCGGTCGATACGCCGATTGCCCCGGGTCAGACGATCACTCTTCAGATCGCCTGGACGTCGCGGATCCCGCGGACGTTTGCGCGCACCGGCGCCGTCGGCAACTTCTTCTTCATCGCGCAGTGGTTCCCCAAGATTGGCGTGCTCGAAGATGCCGGCTGGAACGCGCACCAGTTCCATTCGCCGACGGAGTTCTTCGCGGACTTCGGCAACTACGACGTGCAGCTGACCGTGCCCGAAGGATGGATCGTGGGCGCCACCGGCGTCGAGCGCGATCGCCGCCAGGGGCCGGACGGGACGACCACCCACCACTATTACCAGGAGGACGTCCACGACTTCGCGTGGACGACCAGTCCCGACTATCTCGATCAGCATGCGCTGTTCGAGGACGCGAAGCTGCCGCGCGTCGACATCCGGCTGCTGTTGCAGCCGGAGCATGTCGGCCAGGCGGAGCGGCACTTTGCCGCCGCTCGCGCGACGCTGAAGTACTACGGCGAGTGGTTCGGACCGTATCCGTACACTCACTTGACCGTCGTCGATCCGGCCTGGCAGAGCAGCGCCGGGGGGATGGAATATCCCACCCTGCTCACGGCCGGCTCGCGGTGGCTCGCCCCTCGCGGCACCCTCTCGCCGGAGGGCGTGACGATCCACGAAGCCGGGCATCAGTGGTGGTACGGCCTGGTTGCGAGCAACGAGTTCGAACATGCCTGGATGGACGAGGGACTGAACACCTTTGCGACCGCGCGGGTCATCGAACAGGCCTTTCCGCGCAACGACTACGTGAAGCGCTACTTCGGTGACTTCGTGCCATGGGTGTTCCGAGGGCATCCGCTGACGCGGCAGACCGACGGGGACCGTATGGGGCCCTACAGGCTTTCCCCGAAGGGAGATGCCCAATCGACGCCGACGTTCAGGTACTGGCCCGCTACCGCGAGCGTGATCACCTACAACAAGACCGCGCTGTGGCTGCACACCCTCGAGCGCCTGCTCGGCTGGGAGACCGTGCAGCGGATCCTCTCGACCTATTTTTCACGCTGGGCCTTCCGCCATCCGGCGCCGCAGGATTTTTTCGCTGTCGTGAACGAAGTCAGCGGCCGCGATCTCACCTGGTTCTTCGATCAGGTCTACCGGGGCTCCACCGTGTTCGATTACGGCGTGGACACGTTCAGGAGTGAGGTGTCCACGGTGCAAGGCCGGGTGGATGGCGAGCAGGGCCCGTCGCCGCGCGGGGAGCTGAAGCCCTCCCGGGTGACGACGACCGTGGTCGTCCGGCGTTTTGGCGAGGGGATCTTCCCGGTTGACGTGCGCGTGGTCTTCGAGAACCAAGAAGAGGTGCGCTGGCACTGGGACGGACAGGATCGCTGGAAGCTGTTCCAAGTCGAGAAGCCGGTCCGCGCTTCCTTCGTCCAAGTCGATCCGGAGAATGTGCTGCTGCTCGACGTGAACTACACGAACAATTCCGCGACGCTCCAGCCGCAGGCCAAGGCGGCGGCGCGGAAATGGTCCCTGCTGTGGCTGGTGTGGCTGCAGGATCACCTGCTCACTTACGGGTTCTTCGTCTGATGAAGGTGACGACCGCGTTTCGCGACGGCATCCGCCGCGTCAACGGCGCGCCAATGGTGCTGGTGGGCATGTTCTCCGTCACGCTGTTGATCGCGCTGCCGCTGTCCTACGCGCTGCGCGGGATGATCGCGACGCACTTCGGGCCGAGCCTGGCCGCGGATTCCGCCGCGGCGGGCGCGAACTACGACTGGTGGCAGGAGTTCTCGGCGCAGGCGACAGGGCTCGGGACCACGTTCGTGCCCTCGATCGTGGGATTCGGGGCCGTGCTGGACAATCTGAGCGGCCTGCTCGACAACCTCCCGGTTGCCTCGACGATCGCGGGCGTCACGGCTGCATGGCTGGTGGTCTGGTCGTTCCTGAGCGGCGGAGTGATCGACCGGCTGGCCCGCGCCCGCCGCACCCGGTCGCTCGGCTTCTTTGGCGCCTGCGGAATGCATTTCTGGCGGTTGCTGCGCCTGGGCGCTTGCGGGTGGCTGTTCTACTGGATCCTGTTCACATATCTGCACGGCTGGATTTTCACCGCCTGGTTGCCGCGGCTGACCAGGGATGTGACCGCGGAGCGCACCGCCTTCGCGGTCAGGCTCCTGGGCTACGCGATCTTCGGGGTGCTGGTGGTGGTCGTCAACGTCGTCTTCGACTACGCGCGGGTGCGGCTCGTTGTCGAGGATCGCCGCGGCGGCATCGGCGCGCTCGCGGCCGGCATACGGTTTGTCGCCCGCCATGCTGCATCTGTACTTGGCCTTTACGCGGTGAATGCCGTAGCATTCCTGGTATTGGTGACAATTTACGCCGTCGTGGCGACGCGAGCGCCCGGCGCGGGCCTGTCGATGTGGCTCACGTTGGCCGTTGCCGAGGGATACATCCTCGCGCGCCACTACTTGAAGCTGCTGTTCTACGCGTCGGAGACGGCATTCTTTCAGGGGGCGCTGGCGCACGCCGGATACACGGCGGCGCCGGCCGTGGTCTGGCCGGACTCGCCGGCGGCCGAGACCATCGTCAACGCCGATCCCGCGGCGCTCCCTGAGCGGTGGCGCTGACCGTCATGCCCCCCCGTATTTTCAAGAACGCGCGCATCCTGATCGTCGACGACGAGCCTTTGAACGTCGACTTGCTCAGGCGTCTGCTCGAGCGCGCTGGTTTTTCCCGCATCGAGAGCACGAATGATTCCCGCGAGGTGGCCGGCCTCTACGTCCAGTTCCGCCCTGATCTGATCCTGCTCGATCTCCACATGCCGCACCGTTCCGGTCTGGAGGTGATAGAGGAGCTCAATCAGATTGCGGAGGCCAGTTACCTGCCGATCCTGATGCTGACCGGGGACGACACGCCGGAGGCCAAGCGTGATGCCCTGTCGCGCGGGGCCAAGGACTTCCTGAACAAGCCGTTCAACAGCGACGAAGTGCTGCTCAGGATCGGCACGCTGCTCGAAACGAGATTCCTGTACCTCCAGATCCAGAGCCAGAACCAGATTCTGGAAGCCAAGGTGCGCGACCGCACGCGCGAGCTGGAAGCGGCGCAGATCGAGATCATCGAGCGGCTGGCGCGGGCGGCCGAGTTCCGCGACGACAACACCGGCCAGCACACCGAACGCGTCGGCCAGATGGCCGCGCTCGTCGCCAAGGAAATCGGCCTGCCGGACGCGCAAGTGTCGCTCATCCGCCGCGCCGCGCCGCTCCACGACGTCGGGAAGATCGGGATTCCCGACGCGATCCTGCTGAAGCTCGGCAAGCTCACCGAGGCGGAGTTCGAGCTGGTGAAGACGCACACCACCATCGGCGCGCGGATTCTCTCGGGGAGCCGCTTCACGATCCTGAAGCTGGCCGAGGAAATCGCGTTCAACCATCACGAGCGCTGGGATGGCGACGGCTACGCAGGCATCGTCGGTGACGCCATCCCCCTCGCCGGACGCATCGTCGCGGTGGCCGACGTGTTCGACGCACTCACGCAGAAGCGCCCTTACAAGGCCGCCTGGCCGGTCGGCGATGCGATTGCCGAGATCCAGCGTCAGCGCGGCCGCCAATTCGATCCGGCGCTCGTGGACGCGTTCCTCCGGGTGATCGAGCAGCGCGACCCGGAGGCGGCGGGCGCCTAGTGTCCGCCTTCCGATGAAGACGCGGGGCGTGGACGTGGCGGACTGGCTCCGCCGGCAGGTCGCGGCGGCTGGAGCCCGCGGGCTGGTCGTTGAGCTGTCCGGCGGAGTGGACTCCGCGGTAGTGGCTCGCCTCTGCCAGATGGCGTGCCCTTCGAATGTGCTCGGCGTGATCCTTCCGTGCCACAGCGACCCGCAGGACGAAGCGGACGGGTTCATGGTGGCCGACCATTTCGCCATCCCGGCCATTCGGATCGACCTGTCGCTCCCTTACGACGACCTCGCCGGCGGCTTGCGCGCGGCGTTCGCCGGGGTCCCTGCCGGGCAGGTACCGGCGCCGCCGGCCGATGCCCGGGACCTCTCCACCCGCATGCCGATCCTGATGGTGCAGCCGCGCTTGCGCATGCCGGCCCTGTATTTCGTCGCGAGCTCGCTCGGCTACCTGGTCGCCGGCCGATTGAACCGTAGCGATTTGACCATCGGGCGGTTCACGAAGTACGGCGAAGCCGCCGCGGATCTGCTGCCGCTAGGCCGGCTCATGGCGAGTGATGTGCAGGCGCTCGCGCGCGCACTGCAGGTCCCGCCGTCGATCATCGACCGGCCCGCTGGCGCGCCCACTCGAACCAGTGAGCTCGCGAACGGGGACAGAGGCTTCACCGATGCCGATCTCGAGAACTACCTGGTCAACGGCCCCGGCTTGGTGCAGCCGGCGCTGGCGATGCGCGTGGAGCGGTTCGTCCGGTCCACCCAGCACAAGCTCGGACTCCCGCTGATGCCGGACGAGGACGACGCGCAGAGGGCTGCTAGCCGACGCCGCTGGTGATCTGCGCCGGAACGGCGTCCGACGGCGACGGATCGGATGCTCCCGCGAGGCGCTGCAGGGCCACCGCGATGGCGTCGCCGACCGTCGGATCCGACGTCAACGCCAGCTTGCGTAACTCCCCCTCGA
>JBDTSX010000021.1:0-17046 GCA_039930925.1 Acidobacteriota bacterium
GGTCGGCGGCGATGCCGGTGCACCGGCCGGCGGCCGCGCCTGCTCGCCTGCATAAATGGCCGTGGTGGCGATCAGGGCGAGAATGGCGCCCGGCCATGCGCGTGACTTGAGCGGGTTCTGCATCAATGACTCTCCGGAGACCAGCCTTCGCACATTTACCGGAAGGGGGTTCGGGCATCATACGACAGGTCACTCCAAAAATGCCGATCCCCGGCCGGTCCCGCAAGGCCTCCGCCGGCGCGCACTCCCCAGGTTCGCGCGCCGGCACGGCGTTATTGTCCGCCGGTGCGCGCAGCGCCGACCGGCCCACGCGGCTCCGTCGCGTTGAACGTGCCCGTCAGGGGCACGCCCATCGGGCCCGCCGGAATGTACACCACCGTGTGGTTGGGGGAATTCACCATCAGCTTCTGCGCTTCGATGGCTTCGTGCTGGATGTACATCCCGCTCAATTGACCGCGGATGATCTCCATCGCATTCGCGATGCCCTGCGCCTGCACCTCCCGCTTCGTCCGTTCCTTCCGCTCGATCTCGATCTCGGTGTCCTTGCGCTGGAGCTCCTGCGTCGCCGCCAGCTTGCGGGACACGGCGGTCGCCACTTCCTCCGGATACTGGACGTTGCCGACGACGACGCTGCTGACGATGAAGGGGCTGCCCGTCGCATAACGCTGGATCCGCGCCAGGACCGCGTCGCCGATGGCGATGAGCGCATCCTTCACCTCCAGCCCGTTGCGCCGCTGCACCTCGTCACGCGCGTAGGTGCGCAGCGGTTCGCGCACGAAGTTGCCATAGGCGACCTTGACGATCGCGTCCGGTTCCTTCTCGAGTGTCGCGCGCTCGACCGTCGTGCTGAAGCGGTCCATGAACAGCGGCACTTTCGAATCGTCCACGTGCCAGACGGTGTGCACCTGGAACGCAATCTTCAGATTGTCGCGGCTCAGCACCGCGTCGTCGCGCGAGAAGTCCTCGGTGTAGGTGTAGGGCGTGATGCTGACGTTTGTCACCTCCACCAGCCAGGTCCGGCCGGGAGACGTCGGCCCCCGCTGCACGCCGTAGAACCGCGACTGCCCGAGGACCGCCCCCTTCGTCATGTACCCGACATAGCCCGCGGGGGTGAACGGGTTGGACGATCCCAGCGACCAGACGATCGTCACCACCATCAGCAGCACGACCAGCCCGGCCCCCGCGGCGCCGAACCGGAGCCGCCCGCCGTCCTCGATGTCCGTCAACAACCTGCGCATGATGCAGTTACTCCTTGATCGGCCCCCGCCTTGCGCACGATCGGCTGATCGCGTCAGGCGCGCGGGGACCGGGAAACGGTCGGGCGCTGACGCACCGATCCCACGACGACGCCGGCCGATGCGTGCCGGGCGCCGCGCGGAGCGAAAACGGGTCGCGTTAAACCAGTCGGACCGGCTGACGCCGTATGCGGCTGACGGTCTTGCCGATCGATGCCATGAGCAGGGAGGCGCGCTCGCCAGGGGCGAGCCGAAGCGGACGAGACACGGAAAACCTCCAAACGGCCGACGGGGTTAGCTGACGGGCTGGAGGTTGGAAGTCCTCCTCGGCGGCAGGAATCGCCTGCCTGCCGATTCGCCCCATGGCGCGATGGCTCGCGCCGCTGGTTCCCCCGCGACGCCGCTGAGCGGCGTCTTAGGCGTTGCCTGGAAACATAGGCCCGCAAGGCCGGCCGTCAACTCTCCACCTGAACTGCGCCACAAAACCGCCCCGGGCGTATACTGGCCGGCGTCAGGGAATTCCGAACGGCTCTCGGGGGTTCTGCCAGCCATGAAGAATACACTTCGCGCCGTCTTCGCTGCCTGCTTCGCCGTCGCCTCGCTCGGCGCCGCGTCCTCGTTTCCCGATCCGGTCAAGGACATCAAGGCCACCGCGCCCGCATCCCAACAGACCGCGGTGCTGGCCGGCGGATGTTTCTGGGGGGTCGAAGCGGTATTCGAACGATTGAACGGCGTCTCGGACGTCGTCTCCGGATTCGCGGGCGGGAGCCAGTCGTCCGCGCACTACTCAGCGGTGGGGACCGGGACGACCGGGCACGCCGAAGCCGTCAAGATCACCTACGACCCCGCCGTGATTTCGTATGGCACGCTCCTCAAGGTGTTCTTCGCCGTGGCCCACGATCCGACTGAGTTGAATCGCCAGGGCCCGGACGAAGGCACGCAGTACCGGTCGTCCATCTTCTATGCGAACGAGGAGCAGAAGGGGGTCGCCGAGGCCTACATCCAGCAGCTCACTGCGGGGAAGATCTTCAAGCGCGGGATTGCGACGACCGTGGCACCGCTGAAGGGCTTTTACGCGGCCGAGGACTATCACCAGAATTACCTGGATCAGCACCCCACGCAGCCCTACATCGTCATCAACGACCTGCCCAAGCTGAAGAACCTGCAGGCGGAGTTTCCGAATCTGGTGAAACCGGGCAAGGTCAAATAGCGCGGGTCTGTTTGAGGACCAGGAGCGCGGCCATCACGCCCACGGCGATGAGCGTGCCGCGCTCGCTGAAGAGGACTTCGGCCCACGGGTGCAGCGGCGCGGGGGACGGCGCGGCCTGGGCAGGCCATCGCGGAATCCAGGCTCGGACCCGCCGGGCGTAGGCATCGTAGTCGGTCGTGTAGATGCCGCGGATGAACGCCGCCTCCCACCGCGCGATCGCCCGGTATTGCACTCCGAAGACGAGCCACGCCACGGGCAGCATCCACAGCAGCCCGGACCAGATCGCAAAGCCGCTCCATAGAAACCAGTTGCCCACGTAAAGTGGGTTGCGGACGACCGCGTAGGGGCCGGCCGTCATCAATGGGCCATAGCGGGTCGTCCGGGTGCGGGAGATGGTGCCGATGTGCCGCACCGCCCAGAGGCGCAGCCCCTCACCCGTCGCGACGAGCAGCGCGCCGGCAATCGGCACCCATGTGGCGTCGACCGCTCCTTTTCTGACGAACAACAGCACCAGCGCGAGCGGCACCGGTAAGTAGGACCGGTACCGGAACAGCCATGCCCCGCCCGGGGCTACGGAAGTCATGCGGTTCGATAGTACCATTCGGCATGCGCTTCCTGCTGCGGCTACTGTTGAACGGACTCGCGATCGTGGTCGCGGCCTGGCTGCTGCCGGGCGTGCGGCTCGAGGGCGTCGTCCCCGCGCTCCTCGGCGGCGCGATCCTCGGCGTCGTCAATGCGCTGATCCGGCCCATCCTGCTGCTCCTGACGCTGCCGTTCACGCTGATCACACTCGGCCTGTTCATTTTCGTGGTCAATGCGATCTGCTTCGCGCTGACGGCGGCGCTGGTGCCGGGCTTCGATCTCTCCGGCGTCTTCGCGGCTTTTTTCGGCGCGATCGTCGTCACCCTGGTCAACTGGGTGTTCAACACGCTCCTGTTCGACAACCACTCCGACCGCCGGCGGTAGCTCACCTCATCGCCAGCGTCAGCGCCAATGCGACGAGCGCGGCCCCGGCGATCGCGTCGAGCACCCGACGCGGAGTGCCGGAGGACAACGTGCGCGCAAGCGTTCCGCCGGCGACCGCCCACACGACCTGCCACGACAGGGCGAAGGCGATATGGATCCCCGTCAGCAGCAGCACGCTCCGGACGACCGGCGCCCCCCGCGGGATGAACTGCGGCACCAGCACGAAATAAAAAGTGGCGATGGCGGGATTCAGGGCGTTGGTAAGAAACCCTTCGTAGAGATTTCTCCACATGCTCCGGGGCGGAGGCAGGTCGTCGGCCGAGCGCGTGGGATCGGGTCGGAGTGCACGCCGGAGCGATTGCACACCGAGCCAGGCCAGATACAACGAGCCGCCGACGCGCAGCAGCCTCCAGGCCAGCGGCCAGCGCTGCATGACGAACGCACAGCCGAAGGCCGTGAGCAATCCGTAGCCGAACGATCCGGAGTTGAGGCCGAGGGCGGTCACGAATCCGGCGCGCGCGCCGCCACCCAGGCTGTTACGGAGGATGACAGCCGTGGAGGCGCCGGGTGTCAGCACCAGTGGGATGGTGATGGCGACGAAGCTGCCGATCGGAATCACCGCAGGATGATACCCGCGAGAGGCATCGACCTCGCGCCGGGTATATCAAGATGACAGGTGATGCGGGAAACGACGGCCGAGGCCTGGGAGGTTGAGTGCGAGCTCGGCGGGGTTGGCTCTTACCTCGGCGGCAACTGCTCCGCGCCGACCAACCCGGGCCGCATCGTCGGCGCTCCCGGCATGCGATCGAACCCGACGAGCTTCCAGCCGTCAGCACCGCGCCTGAAGAAGGCGTGAACGGGTGCGGCCCACGAGGGATGGGCACCGCCCTGCGCACTGATGTCGGCGCGGATGAAGACCCCGCGATCGCCCGGCAGACTCCGATTGGGATCGAACCGGATCACTGCATCTGCCGACCCGGTGGCCGCCGTGACGCTTGATTCGCCAAGTGGGGCGACATCGCCGCTCGTGTTGTTGAAGCGGTGCCACACCACGTGGTAGCCGGACGGCGCAGGCACGGATCCGTATTCCACCGCGGCATTGCGAAAGGTCAGCGTGCCGTCGGCCGCGAGGGCGGGATCGACGATCGGATTGACCGCCGTCAGCCATGCGCGCCCGATCAGGTCACGCCGGGCAATCAAGGCGTCGCCGAGGAATTTTTCGGCGGCCGGATCGGTGTAGCGTCCCGCCTTGACCGCGGCGCGGATCAGGTCATCGGTGAGGGCCATCAGCTTGCGGGCGCCCCAGAAGGTGTCGTCCGGGCGCGACCGCACGTAGGCGGGGTTCGGCACGCGCGGACGCCACTCCTCGGGCACGAACGCCTTGGCCTCGAAGCGGCCGATGCCCCGCAGTCTCGGGTACTCGACGAGCATCCAGCGCCGTGGGTTGAAGCCGAACGCCGGCAGCGCCTTCATCGCCGGCCCGAACTCGGCGAGGTACTCGTAGCCGTCGCGGCGTTCACGCTCGCCGATCCCGGCGCTGCCGAGCGTCGCGTTGAAGTCGAGCAGATAGTGGCGGACGGTCGAGCGGCCGTTCGCGGTCTGGAGCATGTCCATCGAGTTGATCGCCTTCGCGTCGGTGTGATTGAGCCAGGCGCTGAACACGCGCAGGCCTCGCAGCTCGCGACGGTTCTCGTGCGGCACGACGTCGTTCGGATCGTCCGCGCGGGTCCCCTCGTACTTGAACCCTTCGAGCGGCTGGCCGGGCAGCGCCTCGCTGAGAATCACCCGATAGGTGCCGTCGGGATTCCGTTCCGCGCGGCGGAGCTGTCCATCGATGTCCGAGCGCCGCATCGCCCGGCGCGATCCGTCCGGCAAGCGGACCGTCGCCTCCGGGCCGACCACGAGATCCGCGGGACGCAGCGTACCGATCACGACCTGCGGCACGTGGTAGCCGACCGCGTGCAGCAGACGAGTGACGACGGCCTCCGCGCCGGTTCCGAGTTCGGGGAATCCAGGCGGATCGAACTTGACGAAGTAACGGCGGCCGCGCTCGTCGGTGATGGTGAAGCCCGGCGAGACGCCGTTGGCCTTGCGGCTCACCGTCCACTGGCCCGGCGCCGGGCCGGTGTCGTCGTCGGGACCGCGCATCATGTCGTCCACGGTCAGGGGACGACTGCCCGCACGGTTCGTGAACCAGCTCGAATCCGGCACCTCGTCGATGGTGTTGATGCTCTCGGCACGGCCGACCGTCCGAAGGCCCGGCCGGCCGAACAGGTTGATCGACGCATCGTAGACGAGCGAAATCTCGCGCGGCTTCGTCTTTGAGGCATCCTGCGTGTCCGCTGCCTTCAACAGCGGGTCATCGTCGTAGAACCTCGGATTTCCTGCCGCGGCGCCAACGGCGCGGACGGCGGCCGGAGCAAGCCAGGAGGCGGATAGCAGACCGGCGGCAACGGCTGACGCCGCGACCAGGGCTCTGGACGATTTGTGTGCTTGGCGCATGACGACTACCCACCCACCGGACTGAAGGCCAAGATGAACCGCAGCCCTTCGCGGCTTCGCGCGAGTTCCAGCCGCAAGACAGTGGACTGCGGCGTGTGGAGCCGGATGCCGGCCCCGACCGAGCTCTTCAACTCCGAAAAATCGAGCGAGCGCCGGTCGGGCACCGTTTTGCCCGCGTCGTAGAAAATCGCGCCGTCGAGGTACTCCTGCGCGTACCAGCGGTACTCCACCGTGGCGAGGATCGAGTGCCGATCGCGGAACCGGTAGTTCCCGAAGCCGCGCAGATCGGCCCCGCCCAGGTCCGGCATCAGGAAAAAGGGAACCGCGTTGTCTCCGGATGTAGAGGTGGTCGAGGCACGGAGACCGACGTACAGCACCCAGTTTCCTTGCAGAATGGGCACGTATTGTTCGGCCAATCCATCGACGCGTTGAAACGACTGGGATCCGGTCCGATCGTCATACGCGTGCACCGCCGCCTGCAGCACGGTGCCGCGCCGGCTGTAACCGGGACCATCCCTCGAATCGATCGCCGCCGACCCGAAGCTGTGCAGGTAGCGGGGATCCGTACCCGCCCCGGGCAACCCCTCGAGAAGAGGCGGGAGTGCCTCCTCGCTCCGCACGAACGGCAGGTCGGTCTGGTACCGTTCGATTGCGGCGCCAGCCTCGAAACGCAGAAAGCGCTGGGGCCTGAATGTCGCGGCCCCACTCAGCTCGGTTTTCGTTTCCGCATATTTCCCGTGCTGCTCCGGGGAATCCGGCCCCAGGGGGAAGACGAGGCCGCCCGGCGCCTCCTGCCATCGCGCGCGGCCCCTGAACGTTAGCCGTCCCTCTGCGATCGGCCCGGACGCGAATGACGCCTGCAGGAGCTTGTAGCTGCTGATCGAATAGACCGCCTTGGTCCAGAACACGGCGCCTGATGCGAAGGTTTTGCCGTAGGCCGGCCCGAGCGCAATGCCGGATCCCCGCTTGATGTCCCCAAACGCGGCGGTAACGCCCCGGGCGACGCCAAAGCCCCCTGCCTGCTCGATCCCGATTATCTGACGCTCGATCCACGGTGCCTGGTCGGGGGTCGATGCGAGCGCTTTCTTTTCCTGCTCGCGAGCCTGCTCTTCCGTACGCGAGCCGGCATCCTGGGCCGCGCTCGGTCCGGAAAACATGAACAACGACGCGACCGCCATGAGGGTCGCGGTGACGAACGACTTGGTGCGGTGCATGGTGCCGTCATTTATAATCCAAACCGCGCCTTTGATGCAGTCCTTGCCGTCCGCGCTCGCGATCACCGGCGCCACCTTCCTCGCGGCGGTGATCACGCTGGCCCGTTCCCACGCGCCCCTCGGATCGCCGCTCTTCTTCGCCTGCACCGCCGTCGCGGGGCTTGCCTACGCCGCGATGCTCGCCCGCATCTGGCGCGAGGATCGGGCCTCTGGACGCTGGCTGCTGTTCGCCTTCGCCCTGGCCGTGGCGTTCCGCATCCCGCTCGCCATTCCCAACGTCGGCTACGACAACGACATGGTGCGGTATGTCTGGGACGGCCGGGTCCAGACCCTCGGCTACAACCCGTACGTCGTGCTCCCCGCCGATCCCGCGATGGCGAACACGCACACGGCGGAGACCCGAGCGATGACCAGCCGGCGGTGGCCGACGCCGTACCCACCGGCCGCGCAGCTGTTCTTCAGGCTCGTCGTGACCGTCCACGACTCGTCGCGCGCGATGAAGATCGCCCTCCTCGCCTGCGACCTCCTGACCATCCTGGTCGTGTGGCGGTGGCTCGCCGTCACCGGGAGGCGAGAATGGCTGGCACTCGCGTACGCGTGGAACCCGCTCGTGGTGCTGGAGGTCGCGCACAGCGGACACATCGATGCGCTCGGCGCGCTGTGGATTGCGGCGTCCGCATACTGGCTGACCCGCCGGCGCACCTCGCTCGCGTCGATCGCCTTTGTCCTCGCCGTGAGCACCAAGCTGCTGCCAATCGTCCTGCTGCCGCTCTATTGGCGGCGAGTCCGCGTGCGCGACGCACTCGCCGGCGCCGCGCTGTTCGTGTTGCTGTGGGTGCCGTTCATGAGGGGCCGGTTCATTCCCCTCGGCCAGGTGGCGAACGTGGTTCAGTACATCCGCTTCAACGGGCCGGTCTTCAAGCTCATCGCGGGAGCGACCATCCCGCAGATCGGCGCACTCGCCGCGGTCGTCCTGGGATTGGCCGCGGCCGCATGGGCGAGGCGATATCTGGACGTCTCGGATCCGGCGGGCTGGGCCTGGCCGATGGGAATCGCGCTCGCCTGCGCGCCGGTGATCTTCCCCTGGTACCTCCTGTACTTCACGCCGTTCCTGTTCACCGCGGCGACGCTGCCGCTGCTCATCTGGACCCTCACCGTCATTCCCGTCTACGTCGTCTGGGATCTGACGCAGCATGGCGGGCGATGGGTGATGCCGTCCCCGCTCATGCTCGTGGAGTACGGCCTGCCGCTGCTCGCGGCCTTGGTCCTCCTGCGCCGCCGGCGTCAGTTGCCCGACGTCCCGTCCTCTCGAACCGACGAGCTGTTGCCGTGAGCACGATTTTTGCGTTGCGCTGCCCCGGAGCGTGCGATGAAGCAGCAAACAGTTCCGAGTCGGTCGCGGACGATCGCACTGTGGGCGGTAGCGTTCTCACTGCTCATGATTCTCGTGGCCCTCGACACCCCACGGGCGAGTAGCGCAGACCCAGCCGAACGATTCCTCAAGGCTCGTGAAGAGCCCCTTTTCCAATATCGGGCGTATCGCCGCCTGCACGCACGCAGCGAAAAATTTGGACAGGAAGCGTGGATGGAGGCGTGGACCGAGCTCGACCAGCACGGCTTTCGTTACACGGTGGTGTCTGAAAAGGGTTCGGACTACATCCGCAACAAAGTCCTGCGTGTCGTGCTCAACCGCGAGAAGGAGATGGTCGCCGCCGGCGAGTGCCGGCGATCGGAGCTGACCCCCGAGAACTACGAATTCGAAGCCGCCTCGCAGGGCTCCGGCGAGCGGTACGTGGTGATCAAGCCGAAACGGAAGGACGTGCTCCTCGTGGACGGCCGCATGGTCCTCAGCGAAGACGGGACTGACCTGCTCCGCGTCGAGGGCCGCCTTTCAAGGAATCCCTCGTTCTGGACCAGTCTGGTGAACGTCATTCGCCACTACGCGCGGCTCGACGGCATCCGGGTGCCGATCGCCACGGAGACGATCGCAAAAGTCAAGCTGTCGGGGCCGGCGCAACTCGACGTGCGCTACGACTACGAATCAATCAACGGGCGTCCGGTCAGCGCCTCGGCTCGCCGGACCGCGTCCGCCTATGTCACTCCGGCGCAGTTCGCCAGCGCACACTGACTTCCCCGCTGGCTGACGCCCTCGGCACTAGTCCCCTAGAACAGGCTGTTGACCCGCGACAGCAACACTCGCGCTCGTTTCTGCGCGATCACGTTGGCGAGCCGAAGCGACGGCTGCTTCGAGACGTCGATGGCCAGCGCCGCGCGCAGGAACTGTTCGAACGCCGCGCGATCTTTGGCCGGCCGGGCCACGCTCGACGCCATCGCCAGGTAAGCGAACGCAGACTCGCCATTCGACAGGGCCACCGCGCGATCGAAGTGCGACCGTGCGCGCGCCGAAGACCCGCCGAGCAGCATCGGCAATCCGTCCAGCGGAATCATCGCCTCGTGCAGCGCGCCAAGCTCCCACGTCTCGTCGAGCTCGAGCGCCCGGGTGAGCATCCTCCGCACGATTGCCAGTTCCCCGAGCCGCACGAGCGGGTTGTCCGCGAGCGACAGCGAGCCGCCCCAGGCGGCGGCCGACCAGTAGAGGGCCGGCACGTCACCTTTCGTCATCGACGCCAGGGCGCCGGCAGCGTCTTTCGGCAATGCCTGACGGATTCCAGGATGACGCACCTCGAGGCCGCGCAGACAATAGTCGCGCGCGCGGTCGTACATCGCCGTGGCCCGCGTTCGCAGTTCCCGCGCCGAGGCGCCGGACGCATCGGCGGCCAGGTCGGCATCAGTCTGGAGGAAGCCGTAGGCGTATTGCGTGAAGCCGCTGCACGCCGTCATCAACAGGCCCTCATGCCGCGGCTGCTGGTCGAGCAGCATCTCGACCATCTTCAGTGTGGAAGGAGCCGCCAGCCGGACGAACTCGGGATCGGTGTCGCGAGAGAAGGTGGACGCGGTTGACGACAGCGCATCCGCCATCCGGCTGATGCCCATCTTCTTCGGCGAGCACCCCGGCGCGGCAAGAGCGGTGAACGTGATGATCAGGATGGCCAGGACGAGCGGACGCATTCGCGGGCAAACATAACACAGGCACCTGAAGGCCCCGGGGTGTGCCGGCGAGGCGCCTTGACACCCCGCGACAGGGGCTCTACTCTCTTGTTGTTATTCTACAGGAGTGGAGATGGCACAGAAATCGGATCTGCTGCAGGGCACGCTCGACCTGTTGATTCTGAAAACACTCGCCGAAGGGGCGATGCACGGATGGGGCATCTCGCTGAAGCTGCAGGCGGTCTCCGAAGATGTCCTGCAAGTGAATCAGGGGTCGCTCTACCCTGCGCTCCATCGCCTCGAGCAGCAGGGACTGATCGAGGCGGAGTGGGGCCACTCGGAAAACAATCGCCGGGCCAAGTTCTACCAGCTCACCAAGGCGGGTAAAAAGCAGCTCAACGAAGAAGCGCGGAACTGGGAGCGGCTCGCCGCCGCGGTCGCACGCGTGCTCGCGCGGTAGCGGCGCGCAGTATCCGAAGGCGGTGGACGTCTACATGCCGACGTCCGCCCATTCCGCGGGGCGCCGGAGGCGGCGAGCGACCGCCGCATGCGCATGATGATGGCCTTCGCCCGAGTCACGCCGGGCGTCACGCTCGAGAAAGCCCGCGCCGATCTCGCCGTTGTCGCCGCCGGACTCCAGGCCGGCTATCCACAGGTCTACAAAGAGACCGACGGCTACCGGGTGACGGCGACGCCGCTCCAGGAGGAGCTCACGCGCTCGTTCAAGACGACACTGTTCGTCCTGCTCGGCACCGCCGGGTTCGTGCTGCTGATCGTCTGCGCGAGCGTGGCCAACCCGACGCGCCGCGGCCGCAGGTTGACTAGTATCTCGCCACGCCCGACTACTTCTCGACCATCGGTCAGCCGCTGGTGTCTGGACGCCCCTTCAGGCCGACCGATCGCGCCGGAGAGCCGGAGGTGGTCGTCATCAATCGTGCGATGGCGCGGCATCACTGGCCCGGACAGGATCCGGTCGGGAAGCGCATCCGGTCCGGAGACGACGGGTGGGCGACGATTGTGGGAGTAGTCGCCGATACGCTCCAACAGCTGGACGAGCCTGCGCGCGACGAGGTCTACGTGCCGATGCTGCAGGCCCGGCAGCTGTCTACAACGTGGATTGTCCGGACGGGAGTGGACCCGGCCGTCATGGAGCGGCAAATCCGCGGCGCCGTCCATGCCATCGATCCCGAACAGCCGGTGGATCATTTTCGGACCCTGGCCGAGGTCCGCTCCGCCTCACTCGAGTCGCCGCGCCTGACCGCGGCACTGCTCGGCCTGTTCGCGCTGCTCGCGCTCGTCATCACCGCGGCCGGAATTGCTGTCGTGATAGCGTCTTCCGTCAACCAGCGGACGCAGGAGTTCGGAATCCGGATGGCGCTCGGCGCGCGGCGCGGCAGCGTGCTGGGGATGGTGCTGCGGCAGGGGATTTCGCCGGTGCTGGTGGGGCTCGCGATCGGAATGGCGGGAGCGGTCGTCCTGACCCGCGTCCTCACGACCCTGCTGTTTGGCGTGCAGCCCACCGACGCGCTGACGTTCCTGGCGGTCTCGATGGTGCTGGGCGCCGTCGCCGCGGCAGCCTGCCTGATTCCAGCGCGCCGCGCCGCCTCGGTCGATCCCATGGTCGCACTCCGAGTCGGATAGCGCCGTTGTCTTTTGGGCTAAAGGCCTGAGGCTCGAGGCTTAGGGCTTAGGGCTCAGGGGGGGATTTGGGGGTTCAGCGTAGGGCGCTGGCGGATGGTCGTCGAACCGACGTCGGTAGCGTCCGGCTTCAGCCGGAGCGGAGCCCGGATCCCGGTCGCCGGATCCCGGTCCGCCCCGCGTGCCAGGAACGGCACGCATACTGCACAGTCGTCGCCCGTGGTAGTCCGAGTGGCCGGTCTCGCGGTGACGCTTCTCTACGGCGCGCTCGTCGTGTGGCTCTACGCTGCGCAGCCGCAGACGGTCGCGCAAGTGACCGGCGGATTGACGTCCAGCGTTGGTGCGTATCGCGTCGATCCCCAGGCCACCGAGGACGCACTGGCCTTTTTCCGCCGCGACGCATTCCCCGAATCGCGTGCCGCGTTCGAGCGCGCCGACCCCGCCCATCAGGACGCGCGCACCCAGTTCTACGTCGCATACAGCTATTACAGACAAGGATGGGGCCGCGTCTATAACGACGACACACTGTTCCGCAAAGGGCTGGAAGCGGTCGATCTCGCGATTTCGCTCGCGCCCGGTCACCGCCTGGTCGTGGACGATGCGATGCTCGGGATGCAGACGGCTGACGAGCTTCGAGCCGAGCTCGAGCGCGGCGTCACGCGCGAGGCGTCGGATTTCAACCCGTTCAAAGTGTTCAGGCCGCGAAAATGACCGCCGTGCGCGAGGCGTTCGTCCTGCCGGTCATGTTCCTGACCGTCGTTCTGCTGGGCGGAGTGCGCATCGGCCAGACCATCAGGCTGATGCCGCCGCCGCTCATCGCGCTCGTGCTCGCGATGCTGCTACTCGGAATCCTGGTCCGGTCAGGTGCGCTCGCACCCGACCGGCTGATGAGTCCCGAGCGCTCGGCGCTCGAGAACCTCTCGGGCGTGATGGTGCTCGGAACGCTCTTCGGCGCCTCCGCGCAGATTTTCAACCTGCTGACCCCGGAGTACGGGCTGCTGCACGTGGCGTTCGGCGTCTTTTTCTTCGTGCAGCTCGCGACGACGCTGGCCGGCGTGACGGGGCGGCAGAATGTCTTGCGAAGCCTGCTGGTACTGTTTGGCTCCGCCTTCGTGCTGCGCTTCATCGTGCTCGAAGCGCTGTACGCGCCGGACAGCGGGCTCGTCAAGCGGGTCCTGACCGCCGTGCTCCAGGGGGCGAGCCTCGGCACGATCGAATACCAGCCGAACGCGCCCGCGACCGGGTATGCCGCCTTCGCGACCATCGCGATCTTCATGACCGGCCTCGTCCTGCTGCCGTCGAGCAGCCGGCGGTCGCATCATCACCCGGCATTGCGGGAGGCGCCGCCACGGGGCGAGCTGCTGCTGCTTGCGATCGCCCTGACCGGTTCCGCATTCACCCAGGCGGCAACGACCGGCGAGGCCCCCACCCAGTCCGCGGCGGTCGTGCACACCGACCGCGCCGTTTGACCGCGAGGAGGCGCTGCGGCCCCGGCGTCCACGGTCTCGCCGGTCCGGCTGATCGCCTGGAATGACAGCGTGTCGCCGGACCTGCCATCAGCAGGAAATGGTCGGCATCGGCTGGCTTCCGAGGCACCCACATCATGCAAGCGTAAAGAGAAACGGGAGTCCTTCGCCCTTGGCGGGCGCGCGACGGCTCCCCGGACGGTCCGGTCAGGGCTGTCGGGTCTCAACCCAGAGGTCCGGGGGAACCGACAGAATGGGATACCGCATCCGCAGCGCAATGACGTGGGCTGCGTAGTCCTTCTTGAGGATGTGTCCGGCGAGAAGCCGGGTACGCAGCCGCTTGATCTCATAGCGATAGAGATCCCGGACCGCATCCCGCAGCGTCAGCGGCGTCGTCGCGGGCCGCGGGCAGAGTCCATGACCGGCGAGCGCGTCGAGGATGTCGGGACGATAAGTGTAGGTCTCAGGCACGGTGAAAAGGGAACGCGGAAGCGCAATCTCACTCTACATTGGCTGCGCGGCTTGCGCAGCGCTCTGCTACTATGCGCACACACTGCGCACCTTGTGGCCGCTCGCGCGCGAGTCGAGCGGATCGCAACCCGATTGGACGGCGCCGCGGCGCCGTCCGAGAGGCGGCGTCCAGGCCGCAGCGGCGGCGGCCTGGCGGCTGATGGCCGGAAGTTTCGCCCGGCTGACGGCGCGCAACGGGGGGCACGCGATGCGTCCGGTCGACATGACCTGGCGCGTTCACATTTCAGGCAGGAGACGCAATGGCTGATGATTCGCACCTCGGCGACGACAACAGGCTCACGCAGGCGGCGGAAGCCGTCGGCAACGCCCTCGGCGGCGCCACGCGGGTGATCGTCGACACCGTCGCGGCTACGGCGGGGGCCGCGAGCACCGCGGCGTCCGCCGCCAGCGACGCCGCTGCCGACGTGGTCGAACGGACCGCCCAGCCGCGAAGGGCCGTCCGTCGTGCCGTCCGTCGTGCGGTGACACAGGTTCGCCGCCAGGTGAAGGTGACCACCCGGAAGGCGCAGAAGGCGATGGGAGCGGGAGCCAAGAAGGCCGCAGCGAAAAAAAGCGCCAAGCCCGCGCCGGCAGCGACGAGCGCGGCACGCAAGGGGGGCTCGAAGAAGGCGGCGCGCAAGGCCGTGCCGGTTCGTAAGAGCGCCTCGCGGTCGGTCTCGAAGAAGGCCGCTCCGAAAGCCAAGGTCAAGGCCAAGGTCAAGGTCAAGGGACGTAAGCGCGCCTAGTCCGACCGGGGCGGGCGCCTCGAGGCGTCCGTCCCTCCCACCCCGCTCACTCCCCGCAACCACCCGACGGCGCCGAACCGCGCCGCTCGGTGCTCAGCGCTGGCTCAGTTGATGGGCGTTGTGCAGGTTGTTCACGACGACCGCCGCCGACGCCACGTTCAACGCGATCATCGTCACGAACGCCGCTTTCTTGCTCTTTTTCGCGACCAGCTGCACCGCGGCGATGCTTGCCGCCGCCATCAGCGCTTTCGTGGCGGTTGCGTGGCCGTAGCTGCCGTCGAGCATCGGGTTGACTTCGCGCGCGCCGCGGTTGCGGGCGGCGACCGTGGACGCCATGTCCAGCGTCTGGAGGGCGCCATACGAAGCGTAGAGCGCCTTGAGTGCGGTCGAGGATGGCCCACGCTGGCTGGTTTCGGCGGCCCACGCGGCAGCGACTGCGGCGGACGGCGCAACCGCTTCCGCGGCGCGGTCCGCGGCCCACACGGGCGCCGCAACCGTCAGCAGCAGGAGGGTGACAACCGGGCGAAGCAGTGAACGCAGCATGTGAGAGCTCCTCGTTGGCGTCGCGCGGGGTTGCGCGATGTCCTCCTAAGAGCAGGACCGGTGCCGGATCACTGTATTCCGCTAACCACATGACTCCATATGACTTAGAGGTCTACCACTGTCGGCGGAGCTGTGCCGCGTGCCAGAGTTGGCACGGTTCGCGCCACGACTGGCACGGCGTGGCTCGCCGCGGCGCTCAGCCCTGTCCCGGCGTTGGGGGCCGCGAGCAGCTGATATTCCGCGAGGCGACGGTACAGCGTGCGGCGGCTGACGCCGAGCCGGTGCGCGGTGGACAGCTTGTTTCCGTGCTCTTCGTCGAGGACACGCAGGATGTGCGTCCGCTCGACGAGGTCCTTGTCCTCGGACAGCGTCAACGACGTGGCCGGCAGAATGTCCGGATGGCCGATCATCTGGTCCGCGCGCGTGCGCGCCGGCATCGCGGCCTCGACATCCCGCTCCTCGAGGACCGGCCCCTCGACGAGCATGCAGGCGCGTTCCAGCACGTTCCTGAGCTCGCGGACGTTGCCCAGCCAGGCGCGTTTCATCAGCGCGCGCTCCGCGGCGTAGCTGACGCCATCGACCGGCTTGCGGAATTTCGCGGCGAACTCCTTGATGAACGAGGCGGTGAGGTAGGGGATGTCTTCGGCGCGCTCGCGCAGCGGCGGGATGTGCAGCTCGATCACGTTGAGCCGGTAATACAGATCGCTGCGGAACGTGCCGGCCTCGGCGTCCGCCCGAAGGTCGCGATTGGTGGCGGCGACGATCCGCACGTCGACCTGCTTCCCCTGCAGCGCCCCGACCCGCTGCACTTCTCCGGTTTCCAGTACCCGCAGCAGCTTCGACTGGACGGCGGCGGAGAGTTCCCCGACTTCGTCGAGAAACACGGTCCCCCCATCGGCCGCCTCGAAGAGGCCCGCCTTGTGGTCCGTCGCGCCCGTAAACGCCCCGCGCACGTGCCCGAACAGCTCACTTTCGAACAGCGTCTCGACGACCGCGGAACAGTTGATGGTCAGGATCCGCCGTGATTTGCGTGGTCCCAGATCATGGATGGCGCGGGCGATCCCTTCCTTCCCCGTCCCGGTCTCGCCGGTGACGAGCGCGGCGCGGGCATGCGGCGCGATGCGGCGCACCAGATCGAACAGCTCCTGCATCGCCGGGCTGCGGCCGATCAGTCCGCAGAACTCGAGGCGCTTGGCCGTTTCCGCTTCCGCCGTGCTCAGCGCGGCGCGTCGATCGCGCGCGTCGGTGACGCCGGCGAGGAGCGACCGCAGACGGACGAAATCGAGCGGCTTACTCAGGTAATCGAGCGCACCGAGCTTCACCGCCTCGATCGCGGTCTCGACCGAGGGATGCGCGGTCATCAGAATCACCTGGCACTGCGGCCTCGCCTCGCGGATCGCGCGCAGCACGTCCAGCCCGCCGAGCTCCGGCATCCGCAGATCGACGAGCGCGACGTCCGGCGCTTCCGACGCCAGACGGGACAGCGCCTCGCGCGCGCTGAGGTGCGGCGCGACGGCGTATCCGGTGGTTTGCACGGCCCGCGCAATCAGCCCCAACATCCCCGGCTCGTCGTCGATGACGAACAACAGCGGCTTCGGTTCGCTCACTCCGCGGCGTCCTGACGCTGATTGAAGAGTTCCACGGCACTGACCGCGGCCTTGTGAATTTCCTGGAGGTCGTCGAACCGGGCATCCTCCGGGGCCATGTCGGCCAGCAGCAGGTCGGCGTATCCCAGGATGATCGCCAGCTGGTTCTTGAGGGTGTGAGCGAAGTCGGACTCGTCAGACATGTGGTCACCACAGCGGCGAGACACCGAGTCCTCCGGCCGCTGAACCGTGACGATAGCCTGCTCGCCCTCCTCGCGCCTGTTCACGATTGAACAGACTCTGATGGTGAATCTGGTACGGTACGCACCATTACCTCCTTCCCGCGCGCGCACGCTCCGGCCACCGCGCCGGTCACTGGCTG
>JBDTSX010000022.1:0-16820 GCA_039930925.1 Acidobacteriota bacterium
GGGCGATGCGAATCGACGGCAGCGGTTGACATCTAACCATGGACATTGAGTCGAACATCCGCGTGAAGCCGCTCGGGCAGCCCGGTCATGACGTCGTCTACGAGCGCGGGCGGCGCAATGTGCCGGGGACTGCGTCTACGGGCAGCATCGTCATTTCGTGGACTGCATGCTGTCGGGCGCGCCGTTCGAGTCGACCGGTCTCGCCTATCTGAAGACGATCGAGGTCGTCGAGGCTGTCGACGACTCGGCCGCCCGCTCGACGGTCTCCTGGGTGGGGTCTGCGGGGCGGCCGCGCCGCCCAGCGGCGCCGTCCGGGCGAACCACCTTGGCGTTCCAGGCTCCCCAGCCGATTGGCGTGCGGCGGCATCACGCGCGGCACGCTCGGGGCCGGGCAATTCTGGTATCGTACCCGCGCGTGTCGACCCAGGCGAGGAAGCCGAACCAACCGAAAGCCACGGCCGTTCCGGTCAAGTTGCGTCACGGACAGGAGCGCCGCGCGAAGCGCGCATCGCGCGTCGATCAGGCCTACGCCGAAATCCGCCGGCGCATTCTGGACAACCACTACGCGCCCGGGCATCAAGTACTCGAACAGGAGCTCGCCGCCGCCCTCGGGATGAGCCGGACGCCGGTGCGCGAGGCACTGGTCAGGCTGCAGAACGAACGGTTCGTGCAGCTGATTCCCCGCCACGGCATGCGGGTCGCGCCGCTCTCGATTCAGGAGCTGCGCGAGGTCTATGAGGTGCTCACCGCGCTCGAGTTGACGGCGATCGATCGGCTGGCCCGGCTGGACCTTCAGGACGAGGCGCTCGCGACCATCGAGAAGACCCTCGACGAGATGGACTTCGCGGCCCAGAAGAAAGACGTCGACGCCTGGGCCAGGGCGGACGAGCGCTTTCATCGCATCCTCGTGGCCCTCTGCGGCAATCAGCGGCTGGCAACGATGGTCGAAATGCTCTGGGAACAAGGGCACCGCGCACGGATGACGACGGTCCGGCTGCGCGCCTCGCTCGAGCAGTCGAACCGGGAGCACCGCGCGCTACTCGAGGCGATCCGGGAGCGCGACTGGCGGCAGGCTCGGGCCAGACACGCCAAGCATCGCGAACGCGCGATGACCGAAATCCTCAACCTGCTCCACCAGACCCGGCTGGGCAGTTTCTGAGTCCGGCGCCGGGTCCGTCTCGGGAGGCCCTGCGCGCTGCTGCGCGCCGGTGGGGCGACCCGCGTCTGCGCCTTGCCGACTGACTGGAACGCCGACGAACCCCCTTGCAGCGCTCCTTCCGGCTATCGCTCCGGGAATTGCCAAGGTGGCGGGATCGCGCCCGCGACATCCGAGCGGGACCGGTACCAGCAGGACGCATGCAGCGATCCGAGATAGTTGGTCCGACGGTCGGGACCGCCGAACGCCACGCTCGTGAGTTGCTGGATCGTCGTCTCCGGAATTCTGCCCAGGTGCCAACGATGACAAGGTGCCAACGATGCACTTGACAAGGAGTTCGATAATGCATACGTTGTGTTCGCGTTGTGCGACGGGGCCGGGCTCCCTCGGGGAGTGGGGATGCGCCCGCGCTGCCCACCGACGAAGCGCGGCAGATCGATTTGTCGCTGACATTCTGGTTGTGAGTGCGCCCTCGCGTGAGATCGGGCGTGACAGGGCCATGAATACGGAGCTGAATCCAGCGGCTAACCCGGACGGTCGGGCGTGGCCCGGTGGCTGGTGCGATCTGGCGCGTGGACGTTCACAGGAGACGTTGTGAGCCGTGTATCGCTGGCTCTTTCGCTGAGTGCGGCCGCACTCCTTGGCGTGATGGTCGGAGCACAGGATCCTGGGCACGCGGCGCCCATGCCCGCGCCTGGCGCGGGGACGGCTTCGCCCTCGGCGCCGGCGGGACGCGGACGCGGCCGCGGGTTCGACCAGGCCGCGATCGCCCGCGCCAAACCGGTGTTCGCGTCGCAGTGTGGCTTCTGCCACGGCAACGACGCACGCGGGCGCGCCGGTGGCCCCGATCTCGCGCGTTCGCTGGTGGTGCTGGCCGACACGGGGGGCAAGGAGATGGCTGGCTTTATTCGCGCCGGGCGCCCGGAGCGAGGCATGCCCGCGTTTCCCGGTCTGACCGATCCGCAGATCGCCGATATCGCCGAGTTCCTGCACGAGCGCCTCGAGGCCGCGCGGAGTCGCGCCGCGACCGACACCATGGCCTCGCTCGTCGGTGACGCCAAAGCCGGCGCCGCGTACTTCAACGGGCCCGGCCGCTGCACGACGTGCCATTCCGTCTCTGGTGACCTTGCCGGTATCGGCGCGACGTACGACCCGCCCACACTCCAGGGCCGGCTCGTGAACCCGCGGCCCGGCGGCGGTCGCGGTCGGGCCGCGGTCGTCTCGTCCCGTGCGACGCGGACCGTCACCGTCACGCCCGCCAATGGCCAGACGGTTTCGGGCGCGCTCGACTTCATCTCGGAGTTCGCCGTCACGCTGATCGAACCGTCCGGCACGCGGCGGACGTTCACGCGCGAAGGCGACGTGCCGAAGGTCGTCGTCTCGGATCCCCTGCAGGTGCACTACGACATGCTCCGCACCTTCCGCGACAAGGACATGCAGAATCTGACCGCTTACCTGTGGACACTCAAATGACGCGCTCCTTGCTCGCACTGGTCGTCGCTGCCGCGCTGACCGCCACGGTGGTGGCCCGTCAGAGTCCCGGGCTCGCGCCAGCGCAGATCCTGAAGCCTTCCCCCGACTCCTGGCCGACCTTCCACGGCGACTACTCGGGCCGCCGCTACAGCCCGCTCGATCAGATCAACCGGAGCAACGTCAAGAGCGTGTCGCTCGCCTGGACGAGCCGGCTGAACGCGTCGCTCCAGGGCGCGATCATCGGTGGGACAGGGCCCGAGCCAGCGCCGGGAGCGGTGGCGACTGCCAACATCAAGGCGACGCCGCTGCTCGTCAACGGCATGCTCTACCTTTCGACCCCGAACAACGCCTTCGCGCTCGACGCGACGACGGGCCGTCAGGTGTGGCACTACTACTGGAAGAGCCTCGGTGGATCGACGATTGGCAACCGCGGCCTCGGGATGTGGGGGAACTATCTGTTCCTCGACACGCCCGATCAGCACCTCGTGTCGCTCGACGCGGCGACGGGCCAGGAACGCTGGAACCGGCAGAAAGCCGATTACCGCGGCGATCTCTACGCCACGACCGCTCCTACGGTGATTGGCAATCACGTCTTCACGCCGGCGGGCGGCGATTACACGGACGTGCCGGGCTGGCTGGAGTCGAGAGATCCGGAAACCGGCGCGCTGCAGTGGAAGTGGTACGCGACGCCGCGCGCCGGCGAACCCGGGATCGAGAGCTGGCCGAACGCGTTCGCTGCCGAACGCGGCGGCGCGGCGCCCTGGCAACCGGTCACCTACGATCCCGAGCTCAACCTGATCTACGTCGGTACCGGCAATCCGCAGCCCGTGCTGATCGGCGACAGCCGGCCTGGCGACAACTTGTGGACCTGTTCGATCGTGGCGCTGCACGTCGAGACGGGAAAGATGGCGTGGTACTTCCAGGTGTCGCCGCACGACACCCATGACTGGGACGCCACGCAGACGCCGGTCCTCTTCGACGCCGTCGTCAATGGTCAACGCCGCAAGCTGCTGGCGCAGGCGAGCCGAAACGGCATGTTCTTCCTGCTGGATCGCGTCACCGGTGAGAAGGTGCTGTCCAGCCAGTACCTGCCGTCGGCGAACTGGTCGCTCGGTTTCAAGCCGAACGGCGAGCCCATTCCGGATCCGAAGAAGGAGCCGCAGGTCGGCGGTGCGCTGGTGTCGCCGCACAACGGCGGCGCGACCAACTGGGCGCCACCGTCCTACAGCCCGCAGACCGGTCTCTTCTACGTCAACACCGTCGAAGGCTACGTCGTCCACTACCGCATCATCGGCTCCGATCAGGTGCCGAACGGCTACGGTGGCGGCGTCGAGCAGGCGGTCGGCGGTCACGGCGCCGCACTTCGCGCCATCGATCCGCTGACGGGCAAGGAGCGCTGGGCGCACAAGTACCCCGCGTCGGACGGCACGGCGCCGCGGCCTGAGGCCTTCGGTGGCCTGTTGACGACGGCGGGCGGCCTGCTGTTCGCCGGCGGATCATCCGGCCACGTGATGGCGATGGACGCGAGTAACGGAACGATCCTCTGGCACTCGGGCCTGATCCAGCAGATGAGCAACACGCCGATCACCTACATGCTCGACGGCACGCAGTACGTGCTCGTCGCAGCCGGCGACATGCTGTACGCGTTCAGCCTTCAGCGCGAATGACGGGTTGCCCGCGGGCCCGTCTCTTCGTCAGCCTGCTCCTCGCGAGTGCGGCGGTGGCCTCGGCCTGGTCGCCTCGTCTCAGGGCCGCGGCACCGTCCCAGCGTGCCGGCCGTCCGATGACCCTCGCCGACGCACGTCCGGTGCTCGCGGCGCTCGGAGACAGCGTGCCGATCGGCCTTCGCGACTGGTCTGGACCGAACGCGGATGCCCGCTGGTCGGCTTGGCTGAACCAGCGTCAGGCCGACATCCGCCGCCGTCTTGGCAGGGGTGACGAGGATTCGGTCGTGAACCTGATGCTGTACGGCACCAGGTTCACGCGATGGCCCCGCGCGACGCCCGCAGCCATTGCCGCCTCGGCGTCGAACCCGAGGCTCGAGGAGGTGATGGAGGGCCGTGTGGCGGATCTCGTCACCGCGATCGAGTCGCCCGGCGGCGACGACCGGCTGCGATTGGTCCGCGACGTGGTCGAACGCCACGGCATCGCGGTTGGCGTAGGGTCCCGCGACGGGACGCGGCGATATCTGATCGAGCTGCGCTCGCGCGTCCTGTCCGAGAACGAGCGATATATGCGTCGACTCGCGGCTGTTCCCGTGGCGGAGCTGTCGGAGCAACGGGCGGCGCAGGCGACGCTCTATCGCGACCGTGGGCTGTCGTCGGATACGTCGCTGCGCGTCGATTTCGCTCTGGATCGGACGCTTGCGGCGCTGCGCGATCGCGGTGAGCTCGCACGCCATCCGGCCGAACACGTCGCGGTGGTCGGACCCGGCCTCGACTTCGTGGACAAGGCGCAGGGATACGACGTCTATCCCGTGCAAATGATCCAGCCGTTCGCCCTCGCCGACTCGCTCCGGCGTCTGGGAACGGCGGCGCGCCCGGCGGTGACGACGCTCGACATCAGTCCGCGGGTCGTCGCGCACCTGCGCGAGGCACGGCAGCGCGCTGCGGCGGGGCAGACCTACCGCGTGCACGTGCTGCTCGAGCGGGATACGCCCGGCTGGCGCCTGGATTCAGCCCTGCTCGAGTACTGGCGCCGTTTCGGCAGCCACGTCGGCCATCCCGCGGCACGCGAGACTCCGGCTGCCGACACCGGCCTGGTGCGGTCGCGGGCGGTGGATCTTTCACCGGAAACGGTGCTCGACGTCACGGGAGCGGAGCTGAACATCGTGCTCGAGCGGCTCTCCGGTACCGATCCATCGAGCCGGTTCGGGCTGGTCGTCGCAACCAACGTGCTCGTGTACTACGACACGTTCGAGCAGGCCTTGGCGGTCTGCAACATGGCGAGCATGCTGCGCGACGGTGGGCTGCTGATGACCAACCAGCCGGTTCCGGTTCCGGCGACATGCGGATTGGCGCCAATTCTGATCATGTCGGTCGCTCTCGATCGAGTGCAGTCCGACGCGGGACCGCACGAGCGGGGCGACTCGATTTTCGTCTATCGCAAAGCGTAGTGGCGAAGGTTGCGGGCGCGGCTGGGGCGCGCTGCAGCCGGCGGCACGAAGAGGAAGCCCCATGCACGTCCGTGAACAAGTGTCGGCAGTCACGGCGGTCACGGCCGCCAGCGCCGAACGGCTGTGGCCGGTGCGATCTCGGCTGATCGGCATGACTCTGGGGATCTGAACCAACAACGACGCGCTTCGGCCGGCGCACCGCCGGCCGAAGATGCGCCAAGAGACGGACAACACTATGAGAGAAACGCTTGTCAGTGTGGCGATCGTGATTGTCGGGGCCATCTCCCTCGGCGGGGCACGTCAGCCGGCCTCGTCAGCCGCCCCGGCAGTGTCGGGCGAGTTGCGGCAGTGGCACAAGGTGACGCTGACGTTCAACGGGCCGCAGGCCAACGAGACCGATACCAGTCCGAATCCGTACACCGACTACCGGATGACCGTGGTGTTCACCCACGAATCCGGGTCCCCGCGGTATGAAGTCCCGGGATATTTCGCGGCCGATGGCGATGCCGCGAACTCGTCGGCGACAGCCGGCAACAAGTGGCGCGTGCACGTCTCACCCGATCAGGTCGGCCGCTGGAACTGGCGCGCTTCGTTCATCGCCGGGCCCAACGTCGCGCTGTTGCCGGCGGCGTCCGGGCAGGCCACGCCGCCGGTCGATGGCTCGACCGGCTCCTTCGAAGTCACGGCGACGAACAAGACAGCACCCGATTTCCGCGCGCGCGGCCGGCTGCAATACGTCGGCAGGCATTACCTGCGGTTCGCGGGGTCCGGTGAGTATTTTCAGAAGGCGGGCGCCGATGCGCCTGAAACGCTGCTCGCCTTCGAGGACTTCGACAACACCAAGACGCTCAAGACAGCGCTGCACACCTACGCCCCGCACGTCCAGGACTGGAAGACTGGCGATCCCACCTGGAAGGGCGGCAAGGGTAAGGGGCTGATCGGCGCCGTGAACTACCTGGCGTCGAAGGGCATGAACTCAATGTCCTTCATTCCCTACAACGCGGGAGGCGACGGAGACAACGTCTGGCCCTTCGTCGATCGCGATGACAAGCTGCATTATGACGTCTCGAAGCTGGACCAGTGGGGCGTGGTCTTCGACCACGCGCAGTCCCGCGGGCTCTATTTGCACTTCAAGCTCCAGGAGACCGAGAACGACGACGGCACGGTGGGGCAGGGTGGCCGCGGCGGACGCGGTGGCGCAGCTCCGGGAGGGGCGGCTCCCGCGGGTCGAGGCGGAGCACCGGCGCTGCTGGCGCCCGTGCCGTGCGCGGTGACCGTTGCGCTCGACTGCGGCGACACCGGCCGCGAGCGTCGGCTGTACATTCGGGAGCTCGTGGCCAGATTCGGTTACGAGCTCGCGCTCAACTGGAATCTCGGAGAAGAGAACACCCAGACGACGGTTCAGCAACGCGCGATGATCCAGTACATCCACGACGTCGATCCGTACGACCACAACGTCGTCTTGCACACCTTCCCGAATCAGCAGGAGGAGGTCTATCAGCCGCTCCTCGGTCAGTCCTATCTCACCGGTGTGTCCCTGCAGAACGCCTGGAATGCGACGCACCAGCAGACGGCGCGCTGGGTCCGCGGATCGGCGGCCGCGGGCGTGCCCTGGGTGGTGGCCAACGACGAACAAGGACCTGCGAGCACCGGGGTGCCGCCGGATCCCGGCTACCAGGGGTTCACCGGCAAGGACAACCAGGGTAATCCCGTGCAGTCGATCCACGACATCCGCAAGCTGACGTTGTGGGGCAACCTGATGGCGGGCGGCGCCGGCGTCGAGTACTACTTCGGCTACGTGCTGCCCGACAACGACCTCACCATGGAGAGTTTCCGCAGCCGCGACAAGTCCTGGGACTACGCTCGAATCGCGCTGACGTTCTTCCGCAGCGAAAAGATTCCATTCTGGGAGATGGCGAATGCCGACCTGCTGGTCGGCAATCCGACCAACGACAACAGCGTCTTCGGCTTCGCGAAGGCGGGGGAGATCTATCTCGTCTACCTGCCGAACGGCGGGAGCGCCGATTTGGATCTTGCAGGCGCGACGGGCCTGTTCAACGTCAGCTGGTTCGATCCGCGAAACGGCGGCACGCTGAAGCGCGGATCCATCGCCACGGTGGCGGGCGGCAAGAAGGTCTCGCTCGGCAGAGCGCCGGCGGAGCCCGAGGAAGACTGGCTCGTGGTCGTCCGCCGCTAGCGCATGGCGGAATCACGCACGCTGCGCGGGGATCGGTACGGGCTATTGTCGCGCCGTTCCAGTACGAGGCCTGGACCCGCATCACCGAAGTGGAGATGGTCGCACTCGACAATCGCACCGAAGAGAGCGCGCGAGGCCGCTGATGGCCGAGTACGGCATCGCGTGCTGCGATCGCGATTGGAGCTGGACGTACGTGATGTACGACGAGCTCGGTGCCAGGTATGTGGGGGTTTCTGTCGCGGTTCCGTCGCGACCTGACGACGGGCGCATTGCAGGTGGAGTCGAACCGTTGAATCGCGCTGATGTCAGCGACGGTGCACGATGTGCCGGCTCGCCCAATCCTGCCCGCAACAACTCCGCCAGCTTGTGGGCATCACGAGTGTTCGTCTTGACCCGCTCGCCGGGTGTGCGCGGGATCAGCGCCGCCGCAATCACCTGGCAACTCACCCGCGCGGTCGACCCGGTCTCGTCCGATGCGCGGGATTGCGGTAGGGCCGTCCGGCTGGGGCTCGACTTGCATCGCGGCATCAGAAACTCCGAGATTGGCGGAAAACCCGCAGCGTGATTTGTTATCCTACCGTCGCGTGACTAGGTCTTCTATGAAGCGTGCCACCTTGGCACCGGGACGGCGGGTGGCTTCGCCGTCCGGAACCAGTCATCGAGGGCGTGGCAATCGGGAGTCGCTGGTTGACCGGGCCTATCACGAGATCCGGCGCCGCATTCTGGACAATCAATACCCACCGGCACATCAAGTGCTCGAGCAGGAGTTGGCCGCCGAACTGGGAATGAGCCGGACGCCCATTCGCGAAGCCCTGGTGCGCCTGCAAAACGAGCATTTCGTTCACCTCATTCCCCGGCACGGCATGCGGGTCGTGCCGCTTTCGGTGCAGGACCTGCGCGACGTCTACGAAGTCCTGACGGCGCTCGAATTGACCGCCATCGAGCGCCTCGCGCGTGCGGAGCTCGATCCTGAGGCCATGGCCGCGATCGAGAAACTGCTGAACAATATGGATCTGGCGGTTAAAAAGCACGACGTCGAAGGGTGGGTCAAGGCTGATGAGCGCCTTCATCGGACACTGTTTGCATCGTGCGGCAATGCGCGCCTTGCGGCCATGGCCGACGTGCTCTGGGAGCAAGGTCACCGGGCGCGCACGACCACGGCGCACCTGCGATCGTCGCTCGAACTCTCCAATCGCGAGCACCGCGCGGTGGTCGACGCGATCCGGCGCCACGATTGGAGGGACGCTCGCGCCAGGCACACGAGGCATCGCGCCCGCGCAACCGGCGACATCATCAAGCTCCTGGAGCAAACGCGGCTCGGCAGTTTTTGAACAAACACGACTGTCAGCGGGCTGCCGTCGCGCTGAGCCTCCGCCCGCCCTACGGAATCGAGCTCGTCCAGTGCACCGGCGGCCTTCCGGGGACCGGCGAGCGGAACCGATAGACACATGTGGCGTGCAGCGTCCCGAGATAGCCGGTTCGTAGATCGCGTCCGCCAAAGGCAATGCTCGTGAGGTGCTGCATCTCTGTGCCCGGAATGGGCCCTAGATGTTCCCGTGACATCGTCCCCCCCAAGAATGCCCGCTCGACCTCGTCGATGTGCGCGACATTCGCGTCTTCGATGACGGTTTCCAGGCGGTCGCCGTCAAAGCGCAGCAGCCGGTTGCTGACCAGACTGGTGATCCAGATCCCCTCTTCGGCGTCGAACTCGAAGCCATCCGGGAAGCAGCCATGCCCGAACCCGACGACGGTTTCGGCGTTTCCGAGATCCCCACTCGCGCGGATCGGAAAACGGACCAGCCGCCGGCCGAAGGTTTCGACGGCATATAGCCAGCGTCCCGAAGGATCTTGGCGAACTTCGTTGGTGTAGGCCAAGCCATCCGCAACCATCCGCGCACCTCGCTGATCGATCAGGACGATGAACCCGTCCGCGATACCGGGGCGCCACGCCAGCTGCCTCGGGTGATGGCGCGTGCTGACGGAAATCCAGGTCCGTCCACCGGCTCCGGTGGTCACGAAGTTCGTCGGCGGCAGCGGCAGGTTGTCGACGTCGAGCAGCACCGGCGTCAGCGAACCGTCCGTGCCGAGTCGGTAGACGCCGCCCGTCTCGCCGAGATGCGCGATCAGCAGCGATCCGTCCTGAGCCAGTGCCACGCCGTTCGGGCGCAGGTCGAAGCCGGGCGATCGGGCCAGCCACCGGCGCTGGGTGCCGTCGCGATCGATGACCGTGACACCGCCGCGCCAATCCGAGACCAGCAGGCCGCCCGCCTCGGTCGTCAGGACGCACTCAGGCCGTTCGAGGTCGTGGCCGATCGCTTCGTACGGAACCGTGGACTGCATCGCGCTCCTGAGAGCAAGGATTCGTTAACGTATGCGATAAGCCGAGTGGTCGTCAAATTCCGTCGCCATGCACCATGCCCCTTGGCGCCTTGCCGATGCTGTCGGTCACGGCGAGACCGAGGTCTGGCGGGTCTTCCTCGTCGAAGTCTCCGACGACACCGCAGCCTTCGCCGACTACCTGCAGTCCAGGCGCGTCCTCGCCTTCGATGCGAAAAACACGGAACTGGGTGGAGGGCAGGCCGTCGCATCCTGGTCTCGGATCGCGCCTGGCTGAGAAGCCGAGAGGCCCAGGTGTTGTCATTTGACAGTGCCCACGGTAACGCATACGCTAACGTCCTCGTGACTTCCTCGGCGACACCGAAGCGTCCGCCGGATCGATCGTGAACCCGGCTTGCAGGAGCGAAACATGCGGTCATTCGTTCAGGTCCTCATCGTCGCGGTGCTGCTGGCGGGCACGCTGGCGTTCGCGCAGACCAGCGGCGTCGTGACCGGCACCGTGGTCGACGACCAGGGCCTCTCTCTGCCCGGCGCCACGGTGGAACTCGCCAGTGACACGACCGGCGCCGTCCGCTCGACGACATCGCAGCCCAACGGCGCCTTCACGATTTCGGCCGTCGACCCAGGGGCCTACACGCTCAAGGTGACGATGCAGGGGTTCAAGACCACGGAGCGAGCCGGGATTCAACTGCGGGTGGGTGAGACGTTGAATGCCGGAAGAGTCACCCTGGGGGTGGGCCAGTTCAGCGAGGTCACGACCGTCACCGCCTCGTCAGCGGTAGTCCAGACTGGCACCGCGGCGGTCTCCACGACCCTCGAGGCCCAGCAGGTCGATGCGCTCGTCTCCCGGGGCCGCGACCCGATGGACCTGATTCGCCGGCTGCCAGGCGTCTCCGTCTCCGGAGATGGCCCGACCTCCCTGGGCGGCACGAACGGCACGTCCATGCCGAACATCAACGGCTTCGCCACCAGCGCTGTCGCCATTTCCCTCGACGGCATGACCACCAATGACGCCGATACGAACGTCCAGGTGAGCACGATCGGCGTCGACGCGATCGAGGAGATCAAGGTCAACACCACCGGATACCAGGCCGAGTACGGGCGCAATGCCGGCGCGACGGTGAGCATCATCTCGAAGTCGGGGACGAACCAGTTCCGTGGCGGCTATTCCTTCTACCTGCGGGACGAGCACCTGACGGCGAACAACTATTTCAACCAGCTGAACAACCTCCCGAAGCCGATCTTCCGCTACAAGACCGGCAGTGGCACGATCGGTGGGCCGATCGGCCGTCCCGGCCGCGCCGGGAACAAGTGGTTCTTCTTCCTGGCCCGCGAGGACTGGAAGACCTACGAACCGCGAAATGTGACGTTCAGCACGATGCCGACGGCCCTCGAACGCGCAGGAGACTTCTCGCAGACGGTGGACGGGAGCGGCCGGCAGATCTACATCAGGGATCCCTCGATTCCGGGTGGAACCTGCAATGTGCTCACCGGCGCCGGGAATGCCTGCTTTCCGGGCAACAAGATTCCGGCCGACCGGATCAACCCGCTGGGCCGGGCGATCCTCAACGTCTTTCCTGACCCGAATTTTCTCGACACCTCGGTCAGCCTGCGAAGCTACAACTATCGGTACCAGGATGTCGGCGAGTCGATCAAGGCTCAGAACCACCTCAAGATCGACTTTCTGTCCGGTCCGAATCACCTGTCGGTGCTCGGTCGTACCTTCACACCCCGGAACTACGGATACAGCGGCGTCTTCGGACTGAGCTCGAACTGGCCGCAGAATCGTGGCAACTACGCGAAGGTCGACCACGAAGTGCAGGGCAAGTACACGCGCACGTTCGGCGGCAGGCTCGTCAATGAGCTGATGGCGAGCGTTCGCACAGCGCGCGAAAACGTCAAGGACGTGGACTTTGACGCCCTGTCCTTGAGTGGAAACGGCCTGACAGGGCTGCCGCAGCTCTACCCCGGCTCGAACCTTCACAGCGTCCTCCCGCAACTGTCGTTCGGCGGGGTGCCCAATGCCGTCAACATCGGCTATGACAGCCGGTACCCGATCAACGAGGGAGACAACAGGGCGATCCTGACGAATACGCTGACCTGGACCACCGCCAGGCACCTCGTCAAGACCGGGTTCGCCTTCGAGTACGACAACACCCAGCAGTCCTTCGCGTCCTCGTGCTTCGCCGTGTGTCTCAACTTCGGCACGAGCAGCACGAACCCGCTCAATTCGAATTACGCGTTCGCAAACGCCGTGCTGGGAGACTTCCTGACGTACCAGCAGAGCAGCAGCCGCACGGCGCACGGCGCGGTCAACGACATCGAGGAAGGGTTCGTCCAGGATTCCTGGAAGCCGTTGCGAGGACTCACCTTGGAACTGGGCGTACGGGTCTCCTCAGCGCACCCGTATAGAGTGGGCACTCCCTTTGTCGGCACCCGTGAGGATCTCGATGCCAACGGCGGTGCGAAGCAGGGCTCCTCGTTTGTGCTCGACCGGTTCGACACCGCACAGCAGGTGAGACTCTTCACGCCAGCGATTGTGAACGGCGCACGAATGGGGTTCGACCCGGCGACCGGGCAGGTCGTCGCGGCCGCGCTGATCGGGTTCGTCGTGCCGAATTCAGGCGATTCGTTCAACGGTCTCGTCACGCAGCAGGATCCGCTCGCAGCCTCCAGCTGGCGCGCGCCCGCAGGGCCGCAGTGGCAGCCACGACTCGGCTTCGCTTACGACCCCTGGAACGACGGGAAGACGGCCATCCGCGGCGGGTTCGGCGTGACCACGCAAACGCTTCCGGCGTCAGCCTCGTTCTCGAACAACTACGTCGGACAGGCGCCGTACAGCGTCCAGTCCACCATCTTTGGCGGCAACCTGTCAGCGGTCGGTCAGTCCACCGGTTACATCAGTCCGTTCAACGTGAACGGGCAGGCGTATGAGTATCCGATTCAAACGGCGTACAACTACTCCCTGAATGTGGAGCGGAACGTCGGCTTCAGCACCGTCGTGAGCATCGGGTACGTGGGCAACCGGGTCAAACACATTCCGCTGACCCAGAACATCAACGTGGTGGCGCCAGGCGGCAGGTTCAGGCCCGAGAACATCGACCCGACGAACAAGATCGTGTTGCCCGACAACTTTCTCCGACCGATCGTCGGATACTCGAACATCAACATCTCGCAGCCGGTGGGAACCTCCGACTACAACGCGCTGCAGCTGACCGTGAACCGCCGGTTCAGGCACGGGGTGTCGTACACCGTCGCATACACGCTCTCCAAGACCCGCGACATGGAAGGCACGGTTCCGCTGTACCACGACCCCCGGTCCTACATGTACGACTATGCGAGCTTCGACCAGCGGCATGCCCTGTCAATCAACTACATCTGGCAGCTGCCAGACAGTCGCTGGCGCAACCCCGTCGTGCGTGGTCTTCTCGACGGCTGGCTGGTTGCGGGAACGACATCGTTCGGCAGCGGACGTCCGGCCGGCGTGTCGTTCAGCACGACAGACAGCGCCGACATCCTCGGCGGAGGAGATCCCGGCACGATTCGCGTGACCTGCGACCCGAACCTGCCGCGGAGCGAGCGCAGCGAAGAGAAATGGTTCGACACTTCCTGCTTCGCCCGCCCCGCGCGCGGCGACGAGGGCAACGCCAGCATGCGAGCGCAAATCCGCCTGCCGGGCGTGTCCAGCACCGATTTGAACTTCACAAAGACGCTCCTGGGCGGAGCCCGGCGGAAGCTGCAGTTCCGGGCCGACCTCTATAACGCGTTCAACCAGGTGATCTGGACGAGCGTGAACACATCCGCCAGCTTCGATGCGACTGGAGGGCAGGTCAATAAACAGTTCGGTCGCGTGACCGCGGCGGCAAACCCACGGATCGCCCAATTGGGGCTCCGGTTCGTTTTCTAAGGGACCCATGCGCGAATTTCGAATCGTCGTGCTTGCCGGGGATGGCATTGGCAAGGAAGTCATGGCCCCGTGCCTCGCGCTGCTCGAGAGTGTCGTCGCCCGGACGGGCGCCTTCCGCCTGCGGTTCGAGCCATACGAGGCGGGCGCCGAGCTGTTTCGCCGGACCGGTGTGTCGCTCCCGGACGAGGTATGGCTCGCCGCCGAGTCGGCCGATGCGATCCTCTTTGGCGCGATGGGACTTCCCGATGTGCGATATCCCAACGGCACGGAGGTGCTGCCTCAAATCGAGTTCCGCGAGCGGCTCGATCTCTACGCCGGCGTACGGCCCCTGCGGGTCCTCCCGGGAGCGCCCACACCCCTCGCGGACCCGCGCGCGCGGACCGTCGACTGCGTGCTCGTTCGTGAGTCCACCGAAGGACTCTTCGCCGCCCGCTCACTGAGCCGCCGCGACGGTGACGAGGCCGTGTACGACACCATGCGAATCAGCCGCAAGACCTGCGATCGGCTCTTCACGTTTGCGTTCAATCTCGCGCGGCGCCGCGCCACGCCCGCACGGCGCGCACGCGTCACGTGCGTCGACAAGGCGAACGTCCTGCCGTCGATGGCGTTCTTCCGGGAGATGTTCCTGGCAAGTGCGGCCAACTATCCCGATGTCGATGCCGATTGTGCCTATGTCGACGCCACGGCGCTTCGTCTGGTACGCGCGCCGTGGGAGTTCGATGTGCTGGTCACGGAGAACATGTTCGGCGATATTCTGTCCGATCTGGGCGCTGCGCTGCTCGGTGGCATGGGAATGGCGCCGTCCGCGGATATCGGCGACCGGCACGCAGTCTTTCAGCCGTGCCACGGCACCGCGCCGGACATTGTCGGCCGGGGACTGGCGAATCCCACCGCGATGGTCCTGTCTGCGGCGATGATGCTGGACTGGCTGGGGCACCGGCACGGCGTCGACGCGTGCGACCAGGCGGCCGCGGAACTGACGCGAGCCGTCGAGCGCGCATTTGCCGACGGGTCGCTCGTCCCGACCGAGGTCGGAGGAACCGACGGTACCGCCAGCATCACCGCGCGCATCCGGACCGAACTGCAACGCCCGGTTTCGCCAGGGCTCACGGCGTAATGCCGGCGAGGTTCCGTCTGGTGGGGATGACGTTCGTCTTGTCCATGCTCTTATACGTGGACCGGATTGCCATCTCCACCGCCAAGGTGCCCATCACCGGCCAGCTCGCGCTCACCGACACGCAATTTGGCTGGGTCCTCTCCGCCTTTGCGCTTGGCTACGCCTTGTTTCAGACGCCTGCCGGCGCGCTCGCGGACCGCTTCGGCCCCCGCAAGGTGCTGGCGGGCGTGGTCATGGCCTGGTCGGTGTTCACAGGGCTCACCGCCGTTGCCTGGAGCTTCGGCACGATGCTCCTGTGCAGGTTCTTCTTCGGGGCGGGAGAGGCTGGCGCCTATCCGACCTGTGCGCGTGCGTTCTACAACTGGCTGCCTGTCGGCGAGCGCGGGCTGGCACAGGGGATCAATTTTTCAGGCTCGCGTCTCGGCGCGGCATTCGCCCTGCCGATCGTGGCGTGGTTCGTGACGGTCGCGGGATGGCGCGAATCCTTCGTCATCCTGGCCGTGGCCGGGTTCGTGTATGCGGGCGCATGGTGGCTGTGGTTTCGCGACTGGCCGGAGGATCATGCCGGAGTGTCGCCGGCCGAGCGTGAGCTCATTGTCCGCGAACGCGGCAGCCGGTCGGCCGCGCCGCGAACTCCGCTGAGTGGAAGCGCCCTGGCGGGCTCGTCCAACATGCGGATCGCGATGGGCCAGTATTTCGCGTCGAACTTCACGTTCTTCTTCTGCCTGACGTGGCTCTTCCCCTACCTCCAGCACACCTATCAGCTGGAGGCCTTCCAGGCCGGGCTGCTGTCTTCGGCACCGCTTGTCGCGGGCGCTCTGGGCAACTGGACAGGCGGGTGGTTCGTCGACACGCTCTACAGGCGAGGCGCCTGGGCCCGGTCGCGGCAACTGCCGGCGATCCTCGGCTTCTTGCTCGCGGCCGCAGGCCTGCTTGGCAGCCTGCTGTTCCCCGGGGCCGCGCCAAAGGTCGTGTGCTTGTCGCTGGCGGTCTTCGGTGCCGACATGACGCTGCCTCCGTCCTGGGCGTTCTGCATCGACATCGGCCGTGAGAACGTCGGTGTGGTCGCAGGCACGATGAACATGGCGGGCAACATCGGCTCCTTCGTGACGAGCCTCGCCTTTCCTTATCTGCTCGCGCTTACCGGATCCCCGGCACTGTTCTTCATCCTCGGCGCCGGGTTGAACGTGGCCGCGGCCGGTCTCTGGATCCGCGCGCGTCCAGAGGTTGCGATCACCGCGAGGACGGTATGAGCCGGTTGAGGGGAGCAGGAATCGGCGCAGGCTATTTTGCGCCATTCCAATACGAAGCCTGGGCGCGCATTCCCGAGGTGGAAATTGTGGCCATCTCGAATCCCACGGAGACGAAAGCCCGTCAGATCATGGCGAGCTGTGGCGTGTCCCGCTACTACGCCGACTGGCGGCAGATGCTCGACCAGGAGCGCCCGGACTTCGTCGACATCATTACGCCGCCCGACACGCACGAAGCGATCTGCGCCGAGGCCACGGCGAGGGGAAT
>JBDTSX010000023.1:0-16808 GCA_039930925.1 Acidobacteriota bacterium
TGGTCGCGAAGTACGGCTTCGCCGGCCCGGAAGACTGGGTCGAGCTCGATACGTCGCTCAATCCGAATCCTGCCGACACGATGTGGGCGCTGCGCATGAACGTCTGTCTCGATGCCGCCTGTTCACAGACGATGAATGTGTTTGCGTCGCACTGGTATTCCGCCGGCGGGAACAAGGTGGCGAGCTACGACCGTCAGGCCTCGCAGATGGCGGCATTCATGCAACGCGCCGGCGGCACCGCGCCGCATGTTCTGGTCGGCGATCTCAACGTGTGGGAGGGGACGGCGCGCGCCTGCGGCGAAAACCCGACCAACATCGGCCTGCAGCGGCTGCGCGACGCGGGCTACGTCGACGCGTGGACGCTGCTCCACGGCAGCGCCGAGGGATTTACCGGCATGACCAACCGCAGCGGCTGCGGCGTGCCGATCGGGTACGGCTACAAGCGCCCCGACTACACCTGGTCGCTTCCCAACTTTGCGCCGCTCTCGATTGCCCGCTTCGGCGTGGTCCCGGCGGGAGACGAAGCGCCGTCCGATCACTACGGCCTGATCACCGAGTTTCCGCGGCCTGGCGCGATGCCGGACACCAGCGCCCCGTCGGTCACACTGGTCACGCCGGCCGACGGACAGCACTTCGAGGGCGGCTCCCTGCAGATCTCGGCGACCGCCAGTGACGACCTCGGGGTTGCGCGCGTGGACATTCTCGAAGACGGCGTCGTCACCGAGACACTGACGGACGCGCCGTATGAAATCTCGACCGCACTCGCCTCAATCGATGGCGCGCACACCGTGGCGGCCCGCGCGTATGACGCTGCCGGCAACATGAGCAGCTCCGCCGTCCACCACATCGTGGTCGAGACACCAGAGAGCGGCCCGGTCGTTACCTCGCCGGACGGCGACACCGTGCTCTACGCGAAGAACGCGACCATCGTCGGCGGCAAATGGTCCGTCGTCGCAGACACGACGGCGGCAGGCGGCGCGCGGATGTGGAATCCGGACGCGGGAGTCGCGAAGCTGGCCGCTGCACTCGAGGCTCCGGCGAGCTATTTCGAGCAGACCTTCTACGCGGAGGCGGGACAAGGCTACCGGCTGTGGCTGCGCGGTCGTGCCGACGCCGACGCCTGGACCAACGACTCGGTGTTCGTGCAGTTCAGCGGCAGCACGACCGACACCGGCACGGCGGCGAACCGGATCGGAACGGCCGGCGCGGCAGTCGTCAGCATCGAGGGATGCTCGGCCTGCGGGTTGTCGGCATGGGGATGGCAGGACAACGGATACGGAGTCGACGGCCCGCTCGTCTATTTCGCCGTGTCAGGCACGCAGACCATTCGCATCCAGCCACGTGAGGACGGCATCTCGCTCGACCAGATCGTCCTCTCGCCCGAAGTCTTCCTGACGAACGCTCCGGGCGTCGCGAAGCAGGACGCGATGATTCTGCCGATGACGGTGGCCGGGCCCGGCACGTCGGTGCCAACTTCGAGCCCCCTGCCGACGGCCAACCCAAAGCGAGCGCTCGCGACACCGGCTCCGGCCGAGACCTCGGCCGGTGGCAAGTCCTAAGCCTCAGGGCGGCTTTGGGCTGGAGTCCGTCAGTCCGTCGTCTGGTTACTTCGTCAGTTCGAGCACCCGGATTCCGGCATAGAAGTGCAGCCCCGGAATGGCCCGCAGGAGGGCGCGGTCAGTCCGGTACAGCAGGCTGGTCTGCTCCTTCACGACCGGCAGCTTCTGGCCGAGCGCGACATGCGGCAGCAGGAACGCACGCGTCCGCATGGCGGAAAATGGCGCGGCGAACTCCCGGAGCTCTCGGTCGGTCAGCGGCCGTTCGAACGGCGACACGTCAGGCGCCCGATACGGAATCAGCGATCGGACGAACTTGACTGCGGCGGAGTTGCGGACCGGCTCCTGAAAAATCGCGCGCCCGCCGGGACGCACCACCCGGTAGATCTCGCGCGACACGCGCGGGATCTCGAGGTGGTGGAGGATCGCGATCCCGAAGACGAGATCGATCGATCCGTCGGGAAAGGGCAGATCGTGCGCCGACGCGACGATGAACTGGGCGCCGCCTGGGCGGCCGCTGACGTTCATCCGCCGTTCAGCCAGTCGAATGAGGTCCTCGGAGATGTCAACGCCCCAGACGTGCGCGCCGCGATCGGCGAGCAGGACCGTGTTTGCGCCGGATCCACAGCCGAAATCGACGATGCGAAGACCGCGGACGTCGCCAAGGAGGGAATAGCTGAATTCGAGCGGGTACGGCGTATCGGCGGGGGGATTCTGGTAACGCGCCAACGTCCGTGCCCCGACGCGCAGGGCATCGTCCGGCGTCAGGGTCGCTTCAATCGAGCTGCGCTCGATCTCCGCACGCTCCCACTGCTGCAGCTTGGAAGGCCTGCTCTCCATCACACCTGTCTGCCCAATCAGGGCTTCGACGCCACAATTGCGCGATGACGCCTCGTCGTCTGTGACAGCGCTGCAGTGGCCGTGAAGCGGACGGCCACCCCAGCCGCGAAGAGTGATTATGCCTTAATTGCGCGGTAATCCGAGCGTTCGAGCCACGCGCGCGGCGGGAAAAAGGCCGTTCTGGGCCCAATGTCAGCGGGCCGACGCAGGACGTACGCAACCGCCACAATGTGGCGAAGCGTCTCCTCCGAAAAAGCCGCACGCTGGCGGAGGCGCAGCGTGACGCTGGATCGAGATCACGCAGCCTGGGTACGTGGCGTGCGCGCTCAAGATGAACGGCCGATGAATTCGCGGCCGGCACGCCGGGACGGTTCCAGCGCTTACTGACGGCTGGCCGAGCGTAATCCGAGGGCCTGAGCCACCGCGGCGATGTCGGCGCCTACGTCTCGCCCATCCGAACCGGCCCCGCGGAAACGGCTGCCAGGCTTGAGCCGATAGTCGCCGGCGGCGGCGTCCACGAATGCCGGCGTGAAATCGGTGTCGGCGACGAACGTGTTGCCTTTCGGGTAACGTTTCGCGTCTCCGCCGGCAATGGCGTTGGACTCGAACACGCCGTCAGGAAAGTACCTCTGGATGGTATCGCTGCCGATCCCCATGTCCGACCCGATGACCCCGTAGTCGTTGTGGCGGATCAGGTTATTGCGGAAGACCATGCCGGTGACGACCTGGGGCTCCAGCTTCGTGCCGCCGTACGCCTGGATGATGTTGCCGGTCTGGCTGACGGTGTTGTGCTCGATGGTGATGTCGCGGGGGCCGGCGCCGATGAGCAGGAATCCGCCGTTTCCGCCCCACACGCCGGCGTCGATGCCGTAGAACAGATTGTCGGTGACTTTCACGCGCCGGGTGGAGCCGCTCGGGAAGTTCGAGTCCTCGCCGATGATCTGCATGCCGCCGCCCGCGTGGCGGACGAGATTGTGGCGGATCGTCACGTCTTCCACGGTGACCCACGGGGCGCCGCCCTCCTGGTTGCGGGGCGTCAGCAGAATCGCATAACCGGTCTGCGCGTCGCTCCACGCGTGTTCCATGAGGTTGCCTTCGACCAGCACCCGGCGTGCGTTCTTCAGCTCGAACAGGTTCTTCACCTGCCAGTGCTGGGTGCGCCATGCCTCAGGCTTCGCCAGATGGTTGTGGCGAAACACGACGTCCTCCGTCACCAGCCCGTGAATCGCGGGGTCGGATCCACCGAGAATAAAGTTCTCGCCCGCCCCCTCGAGGTAATTGTTCTCGATGGTGTACGGCCCTGGGCCGTTCCAGCCGCCAATCGCCTGGGTGTCCTGCCCGACCGCCTTGATATCGGAGACATACGAGTTCGTGATCGTGGTCGAGGCGCTGTTCAGCGCGATCCCGCGCTTCTGCCCGGCGACCGGGTCGCCGTGGACATAGCAGCGATCGATCGCGAGATCGTGGGGCACCTGCGCGAGCTCCTTCTGGGCGGAGCTCCCGTCCCCGAGACGGATGATGTCCCCCGCGCCCGCCTGGGTCGGGAGGAATTCGAGCTGCTCGAGGCGCCAGTGGTGCGCGGCGGGGGCAGTACGGAGCGCCGGCTCCCGGTTCGGCGATTTCAGCTTCGCCAGGCGCGCGGAATGGGGGGGCGCGACACGCTGACCCACTCGAGGCAGCCCGTCTCCATCACCGAGCGTCCGGATCGTGATGTATTGGGTTCCGGTTTTGACCGGAAGGACAAAATTACCGACGTAGGTCGCGCCAGGTTCCAGCGCCAGGATATCGCCGGGCTTGGCGCGGTCAATCGCGTCCTGGAGGTTGGCGCCAGCCGGGATCCGCATCACACCGGCCACGGTTTCGACCTGCGGCGACGCGCACATCGCCAGGGCAGCCGCGCAGAGAATCAGGAAACGCGCCGGGTTGGTTGAAATCATGGATGAAGTGCGGGGCCGTGTCTGGTTGAAGTCGTGACGAGCTTACGACGAACCGCGCGAATGTCTCAGGGATTTTGCACGGAACGGCAACTTGTCCGATGGGAGGCTGACTAATGTTCCGGCGGCAGATGCGAACATACGCCGCAGGCCGCCGGTCGTTCCAACTGGAAATGCGTGTCGAAAATACGCGCAGCGAAAGTTCAGGCCGCGCGGCGCACGGCCGCCGCAAGCCCGATAAGGGCGGTTCCGACCAGCACCATCGACGCTTCGTCTCGCAGACCCGGCCACGGCAGGCTGACGCGCTGAACTGCAACCGGCGCGGACGCCGCGCTGTCGCGCTCCTGCGCGTTCGGCCGACCAGCGGCCACGAGCGACGACGCACAGACCCCGATCAAGCACGCGAATACGAGTACGACGATTTTCTTCCACATGACCCGCTGACCTCACCTTGAAACCCGCTGAGCCCGTCCGAACGAGCCCCTGTCCCGTCCTGATTTCCGGCGCAGACCACTAAATGACTTACAAGCGTTGTGCCACACTGTGCAACATGCGTACTACGTAGGACGACTGGTTTCGGGTCCTGGGCGGGTTCCAGATCGAGACAAACAGTAAAATGTTGCCCAACCTGACGCTAAAATGGGCATTAGTGGCTGTCGAGGTACGAGTCTTGTATATGGTGGTGTTTTGAAAGTGGTACAGGAACTACCCACCGGTTGGATCGCTAAGCCGCAGCGGTTTCCAGGAGATCGATGAAGAACCCTTATGTCGCCATTGTCGATGACGACTCCTCCTTTTCGGCGTATCTGAGGACTTTTCTTTCGTTGCGGGGGTACGAAGCCCGCTGTTACACACGCGGGGACGAGCTCCTCGCATCCATGAAGCAGACCGAAGCGCCGGACGTCGTGCTGCTCGACGTCATGATGCCCGGCCTGGACGGTCTTGCCACGCTTCGAGCACTGAAGGCCTCGCGGCCGGAAGCGCAGGTCATCATGCTTTCTGGGCGGAACCAGGCGTCGACCATTGTCGAGGCGGTGCGCCTCGGCGCGGCGGACTACGTGGTCAAGCCGGATGATCCTGAGGGACTCGGCGAGATTGCCCTCGACGTCGCGATCAAGAACGCGATCGAGAAAAACCGGCTGGTGTCGGAGCTGCGCGAGCTGCGGCAGCAGGTGAGCGACGACGAGGACCGTGCCGTCTGGGGCAACAGCGAGAAGATGCGCGGGATTGCGACCGTGATCGAACAGGTGGCGGACAGCGACGTGACGGTCCTGATTCGCGGCGAGAGCGGCGTCGGCAAGGAGCTCGTCTCGCGCGCCATCCATCAGCGATCGACGCGCCGCAACCGTCCCTTCGTCAAAGTGAACTGCGCTGCACTGCCGGCGGAGCTTCTCGAAAGCGAGCTCTTCGGCCACGAACGCGGCGCGTTCACCGGGGCGGCGACGACCCGCATCGGCAAGTTCGAGCAGGCCGATACCGGCACCTTGATGCTCGACGAGATCGGCGAGATGAAGCCGGCGCTGCAGGCCAAGCTTCTGCACGTGCTTCAGGACGCCGAGTTCACCAAGCTCGGGAGCAACAAGCGCATTCAGGTCGATGTCCGGATCGTGGCCGCCACCAACCGGGACCTCGAAGCGATGCTGCTGAGCGGCGACTTCCGCGAGGATTTGTATTACCGGCTCAAGGTGATCGAGCTGACCGTGCCGTCGCTCCGCGAGCGGCCTGACGAAGTCCCGACCCTCACCGACTTCTTCGTGGCCCGCTACTCGCGGAAGTACAACCGGCCGCTCAAGCTCATCTCCGACGAGCTGCGGCACCTCTTTCTCCACTACGACTGGCCGGGCAATATCCGCGAGCTGGAGAACATGATCAAGCGGGTGGTGATCCTGCAGGACGAGCATCTCGTCATCCGCGAGATCGAGCGCGATGCGCAGCGCCTCGCCGCGACGCAGCTCGCCGCCCAGAGGGCCGCCCAACCGGTCGCGGTGGGAGCGGGAGTGGGGATGCCGGCCGCCGTCGGCGCCATGACCGGCGGTTTCCAGGGCCGGGAGCCCGAACCGGAGGCGCCCGAGGAGGCCGAAGCGGGGGACGAGGGCAACAATTCGCTCGCCAAGGTCGCCAAGGCGGCGTCGATGAAAGCGGAACGCGCGGCAATCGAGCACACGCTCCGGCTGGTTCATTGGAACCGCCGGAAGGCCGCGCAGATTCTGGGTGTGAGCTATAAAACGCTCCTCAACAAGATCAAGGAGTGCGGCATCAGCCGCGCCTGACTCCCCATCGGGGCGGCAGGAGTGGACACGGTCCGCTCCCGCCGCTCTCTCATCAGTCGCTGCCTGCCACATCTCGCAAGCTGTTCAGTGTGTCGGCGTGCGGCCCGCGAACTGCTCAGACTGAGCAGGATAGTACTCAGACCAAAGCTCTACCGAGACCGTATCTCGGCTATAATTAGGTCAAATTCTCGGAAATTTCTCAACAAGGCGAAAGATCTACTCTTATGGCATCTACCTTGCTCAGCAACTGGGCTGTGAAGAGTTCCAGGCAACGGCACGCGGGGGACGCACGATGAGCGATCGCAAGGTCCTGCCAGCCGAAGCGGAATCCAGTCCCGGGCCGGTGAGCCGCGGCCGACCGTCGCGGGTCGTCGGTGAATTGCTGGGTACGAGCGCGCAGATGCGCGAAGTCCTCGACTTGATTGCGCGCGTCGCCGATACCGACGTCACGGTGCTGATTCGCGGCGAAAGCGGCACCGGCAAGGAGCTCGTCGCGCGCGCGATTCATGCCTCCTCGCCGCGCCGCAATCGGACCTTCGTTAAAGTGAACTGCGCGGCGCTGCCGTCGGAACTGCTCGAGTCGGAGCTGTTCGGCTACGAACGCGGCGCCTTCACCGGCGCCATCCAGCAGAAGCCGGGCAAGTTCGAGTTCGCGCACGAAGGCACGATGTTCCTCGACGAGATCAGCGAGATGCACCCGCCGCTGCAGTCCAAGCTGCTGCAGGTGCTGCAGGACGGCGAATTCGCACGGCTGGGGGGGCGCGAGGACGTGCACGTCGACGTCCGAATCGTCGCCGCCACCAACCGCGACCTGGAACACGCGGTCGCCGACGGGGAATTCCGCGAGGATCTGTTCTTCCGGCTGAACGTGGTCTGCATCACGCTGCCGCCGCTGCGCCAGCGCCGCGACGAGATTCCGGTGCTGACCGAGCGGTTCCTGCGCCAGTACGCCGAACACTACAACAAGCCGCCGATTACGCTGGCGGCGGAGACGATGCGGCTGTTCGGCCAGTACGACTGGCCCGGCAACGTCCGCGAGCTCGAGAACTCGTTGAAACGCGCGGTTGTCCTCGGCTCCGATGAGTCGATTCGCCGCGAGCTGGCGGATTCGATTGCCGGCCGCACGTTCCGGGCGGGCCCGAGTCCCGCGCTGCACTCCAGGACGTCCGCGCCCGCCGCGGCCCCAGCCGCGCCGCCGCCGGCGCCGCGCCCCGCGGCTGCCGAATCGCCCCTGGCCCCGGTGGGCTCATTGAAGGACATCTCGCGGCATGCCGCCCGTGAGGCCGAGCGCGAGATGATCTACCGCACGCTGCAGCAGACACGATGGAACCGCCGCGAAGCGGCGGAAATCCTCGGGGTGAGCTACAAGGCGCTGCTCTACAAGATCAAGGAAGCGGATCTGGACAAGGCGTCTTGATGGCATCTGAGCGACAGCCCGACGAAGACTTCCGCGTCCTTTCGCCCGCGGCGTTCGAGTTCGTTCTTAATAACGAGCTGAAACGCGCGGTCCGGTCGCAGAACTTCCTGACCCTGGTTCACCTCGAGCCGACGCTCCGGACGGCGTCGGCGGCGAGTGCGGCCGGCCGCGACGAGGCGGTGCGCGAAATCGCCAAGCTGATCAGCCGCGACGTCCGCGAAACCGATCTTCTGGCCCACACCGACCAGGGTCGGCTCTCCCTGGTCCTGCTCGATGCCGATCTCCCGAATTCGATCGGGGTCATCGATCGCCTCATGTCGCGACTGGATCATTACGAGTTTCCGCAGCCGCTCGCCATCGAAGTCGGTGCGGCCTGTTGTCCCACGCATGGCGCGGACGTGGACACGCTCCGGCGGGCCGCGGCGGCCCGACCCGTGCATCCCCGTCGCGACACGCGCGGCGGCGCTTCGAACGCTCAATAAAGGTGCTTGCGATGAAATGTTCGGTGACTGTCTCGCTCTCTCTTCTCGTTCTGCTCAGTTTGGGCTCCTCCGTCGCGGCGCAGACCGGCGGGCCGAAGCCGGGCCCAATGCCCGCCCCCTCTGCCGCCAGCCCGTCGCCGGCGGCGAATGCCGACTACCGGCTGGTCGCGGGCGACAAGCTCCGGATCGAGGTCTACAAGGACGCTCAGCTGTCGCAGTCGCTGCAGGTGCGGCCTGACGGCAAGGTCACGCTGCCACTGATTGGCGACGTGGCGGCGGAAGGCCGGACCTCCGTCGAACTGCGCGACGCGATCGCCAGCTCGCTCAAGGAATACAACAGCAATCCCGTCGTGACGGTGATCGTCGTCGAAACCGTGCCGCCGGTGTTTTATGTGATGGGTGAAGTGAATTCGCCGGGCACGCTCCCGCTCAAGGGGCAGTTGACGGTCGTCCAGGCGCTGGCGATGGCCGGCGGCTTCAAGGACTTCGCCAAGAAGAAGGACATCAGCATCCTGCGCAAAGGGGACACCGGAGCGACGCTGAAGTTCAACTACAACGACGCGATCAAGGGCAAGGGGCAGCCGATCTTTCTGCTGCCCGGCGACACGGTCATCGTTCCGTAGCGGACGCGCAGGAACGAGTAGAGCCTCTATGACAATGCCACACCTGCGGTGCGCGGTCCTGATCGCCGGCCTGCTGACGGCGGCGGCCGGATCGGCGGGCGCACAGGACGCCCCGGCCGAGTTCGAGTCGTTTCGCACGCCCGGGTGGAGCTTCACCCCAGGCGTGACGATCGGCACGATGCGGGATTCGAATGTCGCGCTGAGCTCGGCGCCGGCGGACACGCGCAAGACCGAGTCAGACACCCTGGTGGTGGTCGAACCGACGGTGCAGCTGGGGTACACCTCGCCGCGGACCGACTTCGCCGGCGGGTACCGCGGCTACGTCCGCCGCTACCTGGATCTGGGTGAACTGAATGGCATCGATCATCGCGGCTATCTGTCGCTGCGCCGGCTGGTGACACGGCGTCTCAGCTACTTCGCGGCCAATGAGTACGCGCAGCTCCCGACCACCGATCAGCTGTTGTTGAACGGCGTCCCGTTCGCCCGCAACGGCGCGCGCACCAACGGCCTGAGCGGCGGCCTCGAAGCGCGGCTCACCAAGCTCGACACGCTGACCGTCCGGTACGACAACACGTGGGTGCGGTTCGACGGCAAGAATGCCTTCTTGCGGGGCGGTATCGTGAACGGTGTCCGGTCGGAGCTGAATCACCACGTCACCGAGAGCCTGGCGTTCGGGGCTGAATACGGATTGCGCGTGGCGGACCTGAACGAAGGCACAGAGAAGCTCACGTTCCAGGACGCGGGCGGCGCGATGCACGCCAAACGCGCCCACTCGTCGTTGACGCTCGCGGGCGGCCTCGCCTTTCTCCAGGACCGCTCGAGAAACGTGTCCAACTCCGGCCCGTATTTCCGCGCGGAGCTGACCGAGGAGACGCGGCGCGCCAACGTCGCGGTGGCGTACGAACATTCGTTCGTCCCGTCGTTCGGTTTCGGCGGGTCGAACCGGAACGACGAGGTGCGCGGATCCATCCGCATGCCGCTGGATCGAAACCGGATCTACGTGCAGGGCACGGCGTTGTGGCGCCGCAGCCGGCCGTTCGAATCGGCTTCGCTGCAGCTGGACACGACGTGGTTGCACTCGACCCTCGGATACGCCACCTCCCGCTGGTTGCGCCTCGAGGGCTACTACGCATTCTCCCGGCAGGACACCCGCATTGCCGGTGGCGGGATCAATCGGCACGTCGCCGGAGCCCAGATGGTCGTCTCACAACCGATGAGGATTCACTGATGGAAGAACGTCCTTTTCACCCGCTGGATTATGTCTCGGTGCTCAGCCGCCGCAAGTGGTGGCTGGTCATCCCGGTGGTCCTGAGCGTTGCCGCCGTGGCGGCGCTGGCGGCGCTCTGGCCGAAGACGTATATCTCGCAGGCGGAGATCGGCATTGCGGCGCCGACGCTGTCGCCGGAGCTGCTGAAAGGCGTCAGCTCGCTCGACCGCGACGAGCGCCAGCGCGCGATCTCGCAGCAGCTCCTCAGCCGGCAGGTGCTCGAACGGGTGGTGCGCGAGGAGAATCTGAGTCCCTCCAAGCCGGTCGAAGACACCGCCACCAAGCTCAAGACCCTGGTGGCCGTGACGGTCGATCAGCCGATCGGCCGGAACTCGGAGAGCAAGCTCGATAGCTTCAAGCTGGGATACACGGACGCCAACCCGGATCGCGCGCAGCGGATCACGAACCGGCTCGCCTCCGTGTTCGTCGAAGAGAACTCGAAGTTCCGCATCGGCCGCGCCGAGAACACGTCGGAAGAACTGGGCAAGCAGCTGCAGGCGAGCCAGCAGCGCCTCGACGCGCTCGAAGCGCAGCTGCGGGTGAAGAAGGAAGCCAACATGGGGCGGCTTCCGGATCAGATCACCGCCAACGTCTCGATGGCCAACGGGCTGCGGCAGTCGTACGAGTCGTATTCGATCCAGCTCCGGACCGAGCAGGATCGCCTCTCGCAGCTCGACTCGCAGATACAGGACATGCAGAAGGGGACGCCCGGTGCGCTGCCGACCTCCACCGCCTCTGCGGCCATCCAGGCGCTGCAGAACCGCATCGCCCAGCTGCAGCAGTCATTGACCGCCGAGCGGTCGCTCGGCAAGACCGACAAGCATCCGGACGTGATCGCCCTCACCGAGGAGCTGACCGCGGCCCGCGCGGAGCTCGCCAACAACAAGCAACCGGCCGGCGCCAGCAACGAGGATGTGCTGCGCAACGACCCGATTTACCTGCAGCGGGTTCAGGATCGCCAGGCCACCCGGCTGCGGATCAACACGCTGCGCGCGCAGTCCTCGCAGGCCAGCGCGCAGATTGCGCAGTATCAAAGCCGGGTCGAAGCGGCGCCGATGGTCGAGCAGGACCTGGCCTCGGTCGATCGCGACGTCAGGCTGGAGAAGACGCGGTACGAAGACCTCAAGCTGACTTACGACCGCGCGCAGTCCGCCGAGCGGCTCGCCCACGGGCAGGGCGGCGAGCGCTTCAGCGTGCTCTACCCGGCGTATCCCGGAAGACCGACCGACCCCTCACAACGGATCAAGCTGTTCGGCATGGCGGTGGCGTTCGGCCTCGCACTCGGTGTCGCGATGGCGGTCGGACGCGAGTTCCTCGATCGCTCGGTGCACGACGCGCGGGCCCTGCAGAACGAGTTCGAGATTCCAGTACTCGGCGAGATACCGAGAATCTCCGGCGTCGCCTAGTTTCGCGAGCAGAGGAACCAGAGGAGTTATGAGCCGCATTCAAGACATTCTGAGCAAGGCCGAACGAGATGGCACCGTCCGGCGCACCCGCGCCCTGTCGGCCGACGGCCATGGGACGCCAACGATGACGGTGCCCGCCCGGCCGCACGTGACGCCGTACGAGCCGGTCGGGCCGGCCGGTCAGGCCTGGACGCCCGGGCCGGCCGCGGCGGACACGATCGACATGGACGCGCTGCGCCGGCTTTCCGGCGTGCTCGATCGCCATCTGGTCGCCGCGCTGGCGCCGCAATCGCTCGCCGCCGAACAATACCGGTCGCTGCGCACCCGGATCAAGCGCGCGGAACAGGGCCGGGCCGTCCGCGCCATCGTGGTGACCAGCCCGAATCTCGGCGACGGCAAGAGCCTCACGGCCGCGAACCTCGCGATCACGATGGCCCAGGAGTTCCAGCAGCGCGTGCTGCTCGTCGACGCCGACCTCCGCCGTCCCTCGGTGCACCGGATGTTCGGCGTGGCCGCGAGCCCCGGCCTGGCCGACGTGCTGATGGGCGCGACCGAACTGAGCCAGGCGCTCGTGGTCCTGCCCGATCAACATCTCACGCTGCTCCCCGCGGGTCCGGTGCCGAGCCATCCGGCCGAGCTCCTCGGCTCGGCGGCGATGCGCCGTCTGCTCGACACGCTGCGGGCGCGCTTCGATCGCATCATCATCGACATGCCGCCGGCCTCGCCTCTCGCCGACCTGAACATCGTGGCGCCGATGGCCGACGGCGTGCTGATGATCGTCCGCGCCGGGGTGACGCCGAAGCCGGCGATCGAACGCGCGCTCGCCGGCCTCGAAGCGTCGAAGGTCCTCGGACTCGTGCTGAATGAAGCAGGCACGACCGGCAGCGATACGACGACCTACGAAGGCTACGGCTATATCGCGGACTGAGAGTTTCTGGATTCAGGGTTATGCAGCTGTTCAATCGGTATATTTCGACGCGCAGTCTCACCGTGTTCGCCGGTGAGCTCCTGCTGATTTTCGGGTCGGTGGCGCTTGCCGCCAGCGTGCAAGGCACGCCCGATCTCGCCGCGAACGTGTGGAAAATCGGGCTCGTCACCGTGATCTGCCAGTTGTGCCTGTACTACAACGACTTCTACGACCTGACGCTGGTGCACTCGAGCCGCGAGCTCGTGGTGCGGCTGCTCCAGGCGGTCGGGGCGGCGTCGATCATCCTCGCCGCCCTGTATTTCACCCTCCCCCGGCTGATGATCGGCGACGGGATCTTCGTCTCCGCGCTGTTCGTCTTCGTGGTCGGAATCCTCGGCTGGCGCCTCCTCTTCAACCACCTCACCGGATCGCTCAACATGGAGGAGCGCATCCTCGTCGTCGGCACCGGCGAGGCCGCGCGCAAAGTGGTCCGGCAGATCCTGCACCAGCGGGAATTCGCCTACCGCGTGATCGGGTTCATCGATGACGACGCGACCAGGATTGGCGAGCGGATCGTCAACCCGGGCATCATCGGCACGCCCGCCGACATGGGCGAGATCATCGCCAAGCACCACATCGATCGGATCATCGTCGGCCTGGCCGACCGCCGCGGCAAGCTCCCGATCGAGGAGCTGCTGCGCGCCAAGATGGCCGGCATCTGCGTGGAGGATGCGACCACCACCTACGAGCGGGTCACCGGCAAGATCCTGATCGACGATCTCCGTCCGAGCTGGCTGATTTTCTCCGACGGATTCCGCGTCTCGCGGACGACGCGGGCGCTGAAGCGATCGATCGACCTCACGCTGGCGCTGATCCTGGCGATCGTCGCGTTCCCGCTGATGGTCCTCACCGCGATCGCGATCGCGATCGAGTCCGGGCGCCCGGTGCTCTACTGCCAGGAGCGGGTCGGCGAGAAATGCCGGACCTTCACGCTGAGCAAGTTCCGGTCGATGCGGCAGGACGCGGAAGAGGCCGGGACGCCGATCTGGGCCAGCCGCGATGACGACCGGATCACGCGCGTGGGCCGGTTCATCCGCAAGACGCGCCTCGACGAGCTCCCGCAGCTCTGGAACGTGCTGCGCGGCGACATGAGCTTCGTCGGTCCGAGACCCGAGCGTCCGTACTTCGTCGAGGAGCTGGCCAAGGCGATCCCGTTCTACCAGCAGCGGCATGCGGTCAAGCCGGGGCTGACCGGCTGGGCGCAGGTCAAATACCGCTACGGCGCCTCGCTCGAGGACGCGATGGAGAAGCTGCGCTACGACCTCTACTACATCAAGCACCTGTCCATCTTTTTCGACCTGACGATCGTGTTCGACACGGTCAAAGTGGTGCTGTTCCGCAAGGGGGCGGCGTGACCGGAACCGACGGGGCCGAAACGTGGGCTCCCGGGCGTGAACGGCAAATCGTCACGGTCGCCCGTAACCTGTCGACCCGCTATCTCGCGATTATCGTCGAGACCGTCATCGGTCTGGTGATGCTCCCGTTCAACATCGCGCACCTCGGCCCGACGCAATACGGGCTGTGGGTGCTCCTCGGGTCGATCAGCACGCACTTTTCGGTGCTCGACCTCGGATACGGCGGCGCCCTGGTCAAGTACATGGCGCAGTACCGGGCGCATCGCAATGCGCAGGCGCTGAACGAGATCGCGAGCACGCTGTTCTTCGTGTTCCTGGCGATCGGCCTGGTGGCCTACGGCGCCGCCACGCTGGTGGCGTTCAACATCGGTCACCTGTTCAGGATCACGCCCGAGCAGGCAGAGACGGGCAAGTGGATGATGATGATCATCGCCGTCCACTTCTCGCTGAACTTTCCGTTCAGCATCTACGGCGGAGTGATCTGCGGGTTCCAGCGCTACGACGCCAACAACCTCGTCGCCGTCGTCAGCACCATCGCCGTGGCGGCCGCGAACGCGGCGGTGCTGCTCGCCGGGTACGGCCTTCTGCAGCTGGTTGCGGCGACGACCGCGGTGCGCGTGATCACCTACTTCGTGTACCGGGCGAACGCCTACCGGATCTTCCCGGAGCTTCGCATCGGCCTGTCGCTGTTCCGCCGATCGAGGCTGCGCGAGCTGACCGGATTCAGCGTCTACTCGTCGGTGATCGACTGGGCCAACAAGCTCAATTACGAGCTCGACGAACTGATCATCGGGGCCTTCATGGGCAGCGCCGCGGTGGCGGTGTGGGCGCCGGCCGAGCGGATCATCTCCGGCACGCAGCGGATCACCAATCAACTGAACGGGCTCCTGTTCCCGGTGATCGTCGACAGCGACGCAACGCAGCAGAAAGAGCGCCTGCAGCAGATTTTCCTGCAGGGCACCCTGCTGTCGCTGGTGATGGTCGTGCCGATCGCCGCGGCCTTGATCCTGCTGGCCGATCCGCTGGTCCATGCCTGGCTCGGGCCGGCGCGCGCGCCCGCAATGGTCGGCGCGATCCCGATCATCCAGATTCTGTCGGTCGCCGTCGTCATCCGGGTCGGCGATGCCACCGGCACGACGATTCTCAAAGGGGCCGGCCAGCATCGGATGCTGGCGGGCGTCAATCTCGGAACCGGCCTCGCGAATCTGGCGCTGAGCATCCTGCTGCTGAAGCCGTTCGGACTGATCGGCGTGGCCGTCGGCACCCTGATTCCGATTGCGTTCACCGCGATCGTCATCCTCTACCCGGCCTCGTGCCGGCGCGTGGATCTGCCGGTCTGGTATTCCCTGAGGCAATCGGTCTTTCCGGCGATCTGGCCGGCGTTCGTTGTCGGCGGCGGCCTGGCGTTCAGCCGACGATTGTCTTCCGGCACGCTTCTGGCTGTCGCGGCCGAGGCTGCCATCGGGGGGCTGCTCTATCTGGCGCTCTTCTACACCGTCGCTCTCGGGCGGCGCGATCGTGCGCTGTACACGGCCAAAGCCTTGGAACTCGTCGGCCGCGGGCGGTTTGCCTCGGCGGTTTAGTCCGCTCCGCTCAAGACGGGACACAACAACAATGCGAGCAATCATTCTGGCGGCGGGAAAAGGTACACGGCTGAACGGCACCGGTGGCGAATTGCCGAAGTGCCTGCTCGAGGCCGGCGGGATCACGCTGCTCGAGCGCCAGATCGCCGTTCTCACGGCGGCGGGGATCGACGACATCACGGTGGTCGTCGGCTATCAGGCGGACACCGTCCGTCAGGTCTGTGGGAACAAAGTTACTTACGTCGACAACCTTCAGTACGCGCAGACCAATAGCCTCTACTCGCTGTGGATGGCACGGCCTCTGCTGTATGAGGGCTTCGTGGTCCTGAACTGTGACGTCCTCTTCCATCCGGCGCTGCTGAGCGACCTGCTCACCGCGCGCCATGAGAATGCGCTGCTCCTCGCCTACCGCGAAGCCGGCCAGCCGCTCTTTGGCGAGGAAGAAATGAAGGTCAAGGTGCGCTGCGGCCGCGTCGTCGACATGTCGAAGGCGATGGACCCGGCTGAAGCGGACGGCGAAAACCTCGGGATCGTGAAGTTTGGCGCCGCGGGCGCCGCGACGCTCGTCGGGATCCTGGAGCGCTTGGTGGCCGACGGCGGAACCCGGGACTGGGCGCCGCGCGCCTTTGCGGAATTCGCCAGGTCCTCCCCGCTGCACGTCATCGGCACGCGCGGGCTGCCCTGGATCGAGATCGACTTCACCGAGGACTACCTGACGGCGGTTCGCGACGTGCTTCCGCTGATCGAGGCGGGCGCCAGCGCCGATCGGTCCGAAGGTGCGGCACCCCTCAAGGGCGTCAGGGCGCGCCGGCGCACGGCGGTGATGCTCGCGGGCGCGTCATGAGGCCGGCCAGCGCGGCGCGTGCGGTGGCCAACCGCTCGCCGCAGCCGGAGTCCGAGTCCGGGACACTGCCGCGGATCGTGGCGATCGGCGGCGGCACCGGCCTGCCGAACGTGCTCCGCGGATTGCGCCCGCTCCTCTACGGGACCAATCGTACGACGCGCGAATCGGCGCCGCGCGATCGTCTCGTGGCGATCGTCGCGACCTCGGACGACGGCGGGAGCTCGGGTAAGCTGCGCGCGGAATTCAACATCATTCCGCCGGGGG
>JBDTSX010000024.1:0-16723 GCA_039930925.1 Acidobacteriota bacterium
GGGATACCCCTCGTGGCACGCCAGATCGATGGCGCGATCGATGTAGATCGGCAGGTCGGTATTCACCTGGATCAGGCTGCGGAACCCGCCCTGATACCAGTTGTAGCCGCTCCAGGATTTGTTCGTCACGTATTCGACGGTGAAGTGCTCGTCCGCCGGCAGCGCGACATGCTGGAGGGTCCGCTCGCGGCAGGCCTGGATCGCCTGCTTGAAGACCGCGTCGAGCTTCTCGCGCGGAATGATGTAGCCGCGGCGGAACGCATCGTAGCGTTCGACCAGCCGGCCGCTCCCCGGGAAGCGGGTCTCGAGCCGATCGAGAATGGCCTGGAAGTGAGACTCCGGCAGCGTCGGGGCCGCGGCATCATACAGGGCCTGCGATTCTTCGTCGAATGACAGTCGCTTGCCCTTGAGCATCTGCACGCGCGCGCCGAGCGCGGAGAGCTGGCGCTGCAGATAATGCAGCCGAAGGCGCGACATTTCGTCGGCCGGCTGGGGTTGGCGGCCGAGTTCCGCCGTCAGCGTAGATGCGCGCGAGGCAATGCCGTCGAGGTCCATTTTGGCGGCCTCGGCGGCCTTCTTCAACTCAGGAGGCCCGTAGTATGCATCAACGTAGTCGGTGTCGTGCTGCCCGAGGGCCAGCACCAGCGTCACGTACTGCTCGGCTATCGTATTCATTGCGCCGCCATTCGCCGTCGTCCCGGAGGGTTTCGGCGTTCCGCCGCCCCGCTGATATCCCGCTGCCGCAACGAGCGCCATACCGCACACGGCCGCGATCAAGGTTTTCATCAACCCCCCCGGTTCTGAGCTTAATCCGTCAGAGACATCCATGCGATCACTCTTCTATTCGCTCCTCAGCCACTTCCTGACCCCCTGGGGGCTCGTCCTGATGGGCGCGCTCGATTCGTCGATGGTCTTCTTCCTCCCCTTGGGGATTGATTTTGCCGTCATCGCGATGGCGGCACGCAAGGGTGACCTGTTCTGGCTGTACGCGTTGCTCGCGACGGCCGGGTCCGTCATCGGCGCCGCAGTGACCTTCTGGATCGGACGCAAGGCAGGAGGAGCCGGCCTCGCCTACCTCATCAATCCCAAGCAGTTGGAGCGCGTCGAGAAGCGCGTCAACGAGAAGGCGGCCATCAGCATCGCGGCGCTCGCGATCATCCCGCCCCCCTTTCCCTTTACGGCCTTTACGCTGGCCAGCGGCGCGTTCAAGGTCAACCCGTCGAGCTTTTTCATCACGCTCGCCGGCGTGCGGCTGCTCCGATTCATGGTCGAAGGGGCGCTGGCGGCGCACTACGGCCGCCGCGTGCTCGTGATGATGAAATCGCAAACGTTCACCGTCATCGTCGGCATCCTGATCGGGCTGGCGATCGTCGGCACGATCGTGTCGGGGGTGGCGGTATACCGGGGCGCGAAGCGGGACAGGAGCGGACGCGAATCCAGCGGGTCGAACGTCGAGACGGTCCCTTGACGGAGGTCACTCCGGTCCTCGAAGCGCTGTCGAGCCGGCCAGGGGAGAGGGTAGAATGCGCCGGACATGTCCATCCGCCGCGTCCCGTTCTGGCTCGATCGGTTTCCCAGCCGCCGCCGTCCGTCGTATCCGCAGCTTCGGAGCGACTGCGCGACGGACGTCGTCATCGTCGGCGGCGGCCTGACGGGCTGCGCCTGCGCCTGGTCGTTTGCGGCGGCGGGCGTCAAGACGGTGCTCCTCGAGGCTGACGCGATCGGTGGTGCGACCACGGCGCGCGGGACGGGCGTCGTGCGTGAGGACTTCGAGGCGTCGTTCCAGCAGACCGCGGCGCTACATGGCCTGCGTGCCGCGCGAACGTTGTGGCAGAGCATGCACCGTGCGTCGCTCGACCTCGCCGCCGCCGCCAGGCGCCTCGAGTTGCCATGCGATATTGGACCGCAAGAGGTGCTGGCGTTCGCGCCGCCTGGCGCGGCCGCCGCGCGCCCGTTGCGGCGGGAATACGAGAGCCGCCGCGCCGCCGGGCTGGATCACAGCTGGGTGACGCCGGCATCGCTCGCGCGCGAGACCGCCCTCGAGAGCGGCGGCGCCATACGCACCCGCGGTTCGTCGCTCGACCCGTATCGCGCCTGCCTCGGCTTTGCGCACGCGGCCGCGGACCGGGGCGCGGTGCTGCACGAGCAGTCAGCGGTCCGTCGCATTCGCGCCGGACGCAAGCAGGTGGAGGTGACGACGGAACGAGGTACCATCCGCGCCCAGTCCGTCGTGGTCGCAACGGCCGCGCCGCTGCCGGACCTGCGGGCGCTGCGCCGGCATCTGAAGTCACGCCACACCTACACGGTCGTCACCGAATCGCTTCCGGCCGCCGTTCGCCGCGAGACCGGCCGTCGCGCCGCAACGCTTCGCGGCAGCGAGAGCCCCTCGCACACGCTTCGCTGGCTCCGTGATGACCGCATTCTGTTTGCAGGGGCCGATCAGCCGGAAGTGTCCCTCCGCGGTCGCGACAAAGCACTCACGCAGCGCACCGGCCAGCTGATGTACGAACTTTCGTTGCTCTACCCGGCCATTTCGGGTCTCCAGCCCGAATGGGCGTGGGACGCGCTCCATTACGAAACCGTGGATCACCTCCCGTTTGTGGGGCTCCATCGCAATTTTCCCCGCCATTTGTTCGCACTCGGGGCCGACCGCCACGGCCCGGCCGTTGCTTGGCTCGCAGCCAGGCTCACGCTTCGCCAGTACCAGGAAGCACCGGCCAAGGGGGACGACCTCTTCAGCTTCGCACGCGTGCTGTAGCCGCCGACCGTCCGTCCGTGGATGCGAAACGGCTACTGTCGCTACCCAGCCGGCTGCGCCGAAGTGGTTGAGTTTTAAAATTCGATCGAAGTCCGTGACGTTTCACCCTCCGCACGGTCTAACCTCTGAGCTTCCGCTTCCGCACGGCAGTTGGCGTCGGGAGGCGCCCTGGTCGTTATGCAATCTCCTCGCGACTCCGACCGCTCACGACGCAGCGACCCCGCGATCGAGCATCTCCTGCGGCGCGCCGGCTTCGGCGCCAGCGATGAGGAGATTGCCCGCTACTCGGACATCGGGTTTGCCGGCAGCGTCAGCCGCCTGGTGTTTTATCGCGGCGAGCCAGACGATGTGGACGAGCTGATCGGGAAGGCGGGATACGTCGCGGTGACCGCGCGCGGCGAGTTCCTGCCGCGGACGAACATCACCGACGCCCGTCAGCGCTGGCTGTTCCGCATGATCCACACCCGGCGTCCTCTTCAGGAGAAGATGGCGCTCTTCTGGCACAACCACTTCGCCACCGCCTATTCGAAAATCGCGGGCGCCTTCGGCGCCGAAGAAGGGGCGCGGTACATGGCCGCGAAGCCCGAGGAGGATCCCAGCGGGGTCAAGGGGCAGATCGAGCTATTCTGCGAGTTCGCGCTCGGGAATTTCCGCGAGCTGCTCCAGGCCGTGGCCAAGGACGTCGCGATGCTCGTGTGGCTCGACGGCCGCACCAATGTCAAGAGCCGGCCGCAGGAGAATTTCGCGCGCGAGCTGATGGAGCTCTTCACGATGGGCGTCGGGACGTTCGCGGAAGAGGACGTCTACGCCGGCGCGCGGGTCTTCAGCGGATGGAACCTGGCGCATCCGGGGAATGCGTACTACGCGTTCAGCTATGTTGCGGGCCAGCATGATACGGCTGCCAAGACGTTCACCTTCCCGGTATATCCGGATGGCAACAAGACCATCCCCGCCCGCGGCGCGCAGTCGGGCCTGCAGGACGGGCTCGATTTCCTCGACGCGGTGGCGCGGCATCCGCAGACCGGACCGCGGCTGGCGCGGAAGCTCTACGCCTACTTCGTCAGCGAGGTCGGTCCTGCCGACGAAGGACTGATCACCGAGCTCGCCCGCATCTACTACGACAGCGGCTTCGAGATGAAGCCGATGGTGCAGCACCTGCTGCTGTCGCGCGCGTTTGCGGGCGGGTCGAACCATTTCAAGCGCTACTCGTGGCCGGCGGAGTTCGTGGTGCGGGCGATCAAGGAGGTCGGCTGGACCGGCTTCTCGGTCAACGACGCGCTCTCGCCGATGGCCAACATGGGTCAGCAGCTGTTCGAGCCGCCGGACGTGGCCGGATGGGATCTCGGGCCGTCGTGGTTCTCGAGCGGCGCGATGCTGACGCGGATGAATTTCGCGTCGCAGCTGGCCTCCAATCAAAAGTTCAACCTCCGCGACATCGCCCGAAGCCAGAGGACTCAGTCGCCCGAGGCGCTGGTAGCGCTGATGACCGACCGGCTGACGGCGCTGCCGTTCGCCGCCGAACCGTACTCCGCGCTGCTCGACTACGCGCGCGCCGGCGGTGCGTGGACGGGATCGGATGCGCAGCTGCTGACCAAAACCGCCGGCCTCACTCATCTGATCGTCGGATCGGGCGACTACCAGCTCGTTTAAGAAAGCACAGCATGCCGATTACCAGACGTGAGTTCGTCCGCGGCGGTGTCTCCGCTTTCACCTTCAGCTTTGCGGCGCCGGCGTTCCTGTCGGATCTCGCCCGCGCACAAGGGGCGTCGCGGCGCAATCTCGTCGTGCTCTACCTGAGCGGCGGCAACGACGCGCTGAGTACGCTGATCCCCTACACCGACACGCAGTATTACGCGCGCCGCCCGACGATTGCGATCCCTCCCGCGCAGGTGCTGCAGATTGGCAGCGACAGGGCAGGCAATGCGCTCGGCCTGCATCCGCGGCTGACCGGGCTGCGGAGCATCTACAACTCGGGCCGGCTGGCACTGATTCAACGCACTGGCTACGCCAATTCCAGCCGGTCGCACTTCGAGGGGACCGACATCTGGTCCACCGGCGATCCGCGCTCTCCGCAGGGCACCGGGTGGCTGGGACGCTATCTCGATACACTGCCGCACCCGGTCGATCCGCTGACCGCGTGGGCGACGAGCGGCGCGATTCCGCGGACGCTGCAGTCGCGCACCGTGGGCGTGCCGTCGATTCCCTCGGTGCAGGGGTATGCCTTCGCGAATCCCAATACGGGCGCCGAAGCCGGGTTCGCGCGCCAGAGCGCGATGCGCATTTCCTCGCACGTGCCGGTCGATCAGCCGCACCTCGCGTTTGTCAACGCCACCGCGCAGGGGGCGTTCGCCACGCTCGATCGGGTCGCGCAGGTCGGCACCTACGCGCCGACGGTGGCGTATCCGAACAACGGGTTCGCGATCGCGCTGCGCACCATCGCGGGGGCGATGGTGAAGGGGGTCGGCACCAAGGTGTTCTGGGTGCAGACCGGCGGCTACGACACGCATTCGGCACAGAACCCGAACCAGGCGAACGGCTCGTACAATCTCCTCATGGGCACGCTCAACGACGGGCTCTTCGCGTTCTACAGCGATCTGCTGAACCAGGGATTGCTCGGCGACACGCTGGTGCTGCAGTTTTCGGAGTTCGGACGGCGGATCAGCGAAAACGGCAGCCAGGGCACCGACCACGGCGCGGGAAGCGTGATGATGGCGATGGGCGGCGGGGTCCGTGGCGGGATCTTCGGCACCGCGCCGAACCTGCGCATCGCGCCGGACAATCCGACCCTCGAGAACAACAGCGGCGATGTGCGCTACGAAACCGACTTCCGTTCGGTCTACGCGCAGGTCATCGACTCGTGGCTCGGCGGAGATTCGACCGCGGTGCTCGGCGCGAATTTCAAGGCCGGCGCACCGGCGATCCTCTAACCTGGAAACCTCTCGCTTGAGTCGTGGTTCTCTCGAGCGCCTCACGCGTGTCTTGGACAGGAGAATAGGAGGCCAGGAGGAATGTTCTTTAAGAAGACCAAGATCTCCTTGGCTTCTGGACTCCTGTCAAAAGACAGGCGGCCGTCCCCACGGCGTGAACGCCCCGATCGCTACTCCCCGAAGATCCCCCTGAACGCCTGATCGATCTCCGGGTAGCGGAAGTGAAACCCGAGCGCCTGCGCGCGGGCGGGCACCACGCGCTGGCCGGTCAGGATGAGCGGGCCGGCCATCTCGCCGAGCAGCAGTGACAGCGCAAAACCTGGCGCAGGCAGCAGGCTGGGCCGGTGAAGCGCGTGACCGAGCGCGCGCGCGAGCTGACGGCTGGTCACCGGCACCGGCGCGGTCGCGTTGACCGGTCCGGCGATCGCCGGCGTCTCGACAATCCAGCGCACCATTTCAACCCAGTCGATCCGGTGGATCCACGAGATGTATTGCCGTCCGGATCCGAGCGGACCCCCGGCGAAAAATTTGAAGGGCCGGATGAGTTTCTGGAGCGCCCCGCCCGAACGCTCAATCACGACGCCGCTCCGCAGGAGCACCACCCGGGTGGCGCTCTCAGCGCGGCGCGCTTCATTTTCCCAGTCCTCGCAGACGTGCGCCAGGAAGTCGCCGCCGGCCGAGGCGGCTTCCGTCTTCGGCTCGCTGCCGGAGGGCCCGTAGTAGCCGACCGCGCTGCCGCTGATGAAGACAGGGGGGCGGTTGACGACCGAGGCGATCGCCGTCACGAGGCTGCGAGTCGGGTTGATCCGGCTGTCCACGATCGCGGCCTTGCGCTGCGGCGTCCAGCGCTCGTCCCCGAGGCCTGCACCGGCGAGATTGATCACCGCGTCCGCGCCGTCGAGCGCCGCCGCCCAAGGCCCGCTCTGGCCGTCGGGGCGCCACCCGACGCGCGTGATCCCGGGCACACCAGTGCCCGGGTCGTGCCGCGACTCTCCCGAGGCAAGGGCGCGAGTCAGGACCCGCACGTCGTGCCCTTCCTCCGCGTAGACCTCGGCGAGCGGACTGCCCAGAAACCCGGAACCTCCAGCGATGACGATCCTCATCCGTGCTCCTCACATGCAACCGCGGGAGATGGCGCGCAACCACGCGAAATCGCCCGCAGTTCCCGTCCCGGCGTCCTGTTGGACGAACGTCCGGCCGGCGGGGTTTGCACTATAATGGCCCTTCGCTCCCCTTTCCCCCATCCGAGTTGAGCCCATGCGCCACTTACTTCGCACCGGCGTGTTGGCGTGCGTCGCCCTGTCCGCCGGCCTGCTCGGAAGCCCCGCGGCAGGCCAGGGGGCCGCTCCGGTCGGTCCATCTGCTCAGAAACCGGGTTTCCTGACCGTGCCTCCGAACGTCACAGCGGTGGGGCTGCCTCCAATTCCGGCCTCGCTGCCGGACACGCTCGCCCCCTACGCTTCGTCACGCCGCGCCTTGCTGCTCGACTGGCACCCCACGCGGCGCGAAGTCCTGATCGCGACGGCGTTCGGCAATACCTACCAGATTCACTCCGTTGCCGGCCCCGGAATGGACCGCCAGCAGCTGACATTCTTCCCCGATGGCGTGACCGCGGCAACCGTCGGCGCGTGGTACGAGCCCGGCGGGTCCTATTTCATCTTCAACAAGGACACGGGTGGCGGCGCGGAAACGCTGCAGCTGTTCCGGTATACGCTGGCCACGCGCCAGATCACTCTGCTCACCGACGGAAAGTCGCGCAACGGACAGCCCACCTGGTCGCACCGCGCCGGCCTGATTGCGTTCACCTCGACACGCCGGAACGGCATCGATCGCGACATCTACGTCATGGATCCGCTCCAGCCGCTCAGCGCGCGGCTGGTCAGCCCGGTCGATGGCACATGGAGCGTCGTCTCCTGGTCCCCCGACGATCGCGAGCTGATCGCGATGAATTCGCCGTCGGCGAGCGAGACCCACCTCTGGCTCCTGGACGTGAATACCGGAGCAAGGAAGCCGCTCAGTCCGGTGGGTGAAGCGTCAATCTGGCGCGGTTCTCAGTATTCCGCGGACGGGCGCTTCGTCTACGCGATCAGCAATCACCAGTCGGAACTGAGCAGGCTCTGGCAGTGGAGCCGCGCCTCCGGCGCCTGGCGGCTGGTGACCGGTGAGGAGGACAGCGTCGAATCATTCAGGATCTCGCCGGACGGCAAGACGATCGCGGTCGTCTACGACAGCAACGCGAGCAGCGCACGCGTCGAACTGCTCGACGCGGCGACTGGTTCGGTTCGGGCTACGCCAAAGCTGCCTCCGGGGCAGCTCGTGGGCTACCCGCAGTGGCGCCCGGGAGGAAGCGAGGTGGCCTTCACGCTCTGGTCGCTCCGCAACTTCGGCGACGTCTATTCCGTGAACGCCCGCACCGGCCTCGTCGAGCGCTGGACTCACAGCGAGCCCGGTCCGTTCGATCCGGAAAGCCTCCCCGAGGCCGAAATCGTGCAATGGAAAAGCTTCGACGGCCTGATCATTTCCGGCGTTCTCTATCGCCCGCCGGCGCGCTTCACCGGGCCGCGGCCGGTCATGCTGAGCATTCACGGCGGACCGAGCGGTACGCTGGCGCGCGAGCGTCCCAGGTACCAGGGACGGAGCGCTTACTTCTTGAATGAGCTGGGCATCGCGATCCTGTATCCGAACGTGCGCGGGAGTTTCGGCTTCGGCAAGGCGTTCGCGAAACTGGACGACGGGGTGAAGCGCGTGGACGCGGTGAAGGACGTCGGCGCGCTGCTCGATTGGATCGCGACGCAGCCGGAGTTCGACAAGAACCGCGTGATGGTCACCGGCAGCAGCTACGGCGGCTACATGACCTACGCGGTGGCCGAGGCCTACAGCGATCGCCTGCGCTGCGCGCTGGCCGCATCGGCGATCTCGGACTTCATCACGTACTTTCAGGGGACCGATCCGACGCGCCCAGAGGACCGCCGGGCGGAGTATGGCGACGAGCGCGTGCCCGAGATGCGCGAGTTCCTGACTCGCCTTTCTCCCATTACCGACGCGTCGAAGCTGCGCATACCGCTGATGATCGTGCACGGAGCGAAGGACACTCGGGTCCCGGTCTCGCAGGCCGAGGAGATGGCCGCGCGGGCGCGCGCGAACGGCGTGCCGGTGTGGTTGACGACCTACGAGGACGAAGGCCACCTGTTTCCGACGACGACCGCGAACAACAACTTCTTTTTCTATACCTGGATTGAGTTCGTCAGGGAGTACCTGCTGAACTGAGGAGTGGAAGACGCGGGTTTTAGGTTTTAGGTTTTGCGTTTTAGGTCCGGTTTTAGGTTTGGGTTCGAGTTCGGGTTCGTGTTCGGGTCATCAAACACTTGTGGCTTCCGCCTTCAGGTGGAAGGACAAGCTGTCGGCAGGAAGCGACACCTGGACACTGCGGAAAAGTCGGTCCTCACGCGCGGATCAGCCGCTCGGCGCACCGTTCAGCCATTCGTTCACATCGTCCAGCACGTCGGCCAGCTCGGAGCGCCGACGCCGAAGCCGGTCGCGAGTCTGTGCGCCAGTGCGCCGGAGGAGAAACCAGGCGCGCACGCCGTCGAGGACCGCCGATTCGCGCTCGATCGCGAACAGTCCCGCGATCGCGACGACGGGCATCGCGGCCAGCACGAGGAGCGCCGCGCGTGCGCCGGCGGCCCACCAGGCTACTGACGCGAGCAGGACCAGCCACGCCGCGTAGATGGGTACGCCGGCGGCGACCTTCGCGGTCGCAGCCACGTCGGCGTGCGGAGTCGCGGCCCGGGCGGCCCGTGCGGTGAGGCGGTATGGAACGGCGAACATCACTATCGCGGCGGCCGCGAGCGGAAGCAGCGCGACGCCGAGCAGCAGCTCTCGCGCGGCGAAGCGAATCGCATCAGCACGGGAGACCTGCATGTCGAGGTGGCGATCGCGAAACCCGAATCGCGCCAGCCGCTGATCGTAGCGCCTGAGGCGCAGCAGGATCTCGCCGTAGCGCGGCGGATCGGCCTCGCGCAGCCGTTTCACGCCGGCGGCAATGATCTGGCGCCGCTCGAGTCGATCGAGCGGGCCGGGGTAGCCCCGAGCGGCCGTGTAGAGGCGATCGACACGATCCACCAGGGCGTCGTCACCGGCCGGATCCGCCTCGACGAGGAGCTGTCGCATGTGCTGCGCGATGCGGTCGGTCAGTACGCGGACTGCGTCGGGGGGCGCGGCGAGGTCGGGCGCGTGCTGCGTCGAGGCGTGGTCGGCGGCAACGGCGTCAGGATGCGGCGGCGCCACCAGGTCCGCGCAGGAGAACGCCGGGCCGTACACGACCGTCACGCGCGAGCGAAACGCCGTCTTGCGCTCGAAGTTGAGGCCGGCGGCCACGAGGGCGACGCTGGTGCCGGCCCGTTCCGCGCCGAGCGCCATCCGCGCGGCGCCGGTTCGCAGCGGCACCAGCCGTCCAGTCGAGTGGCTGATCCCCTCGGGGAACATGCAGACGGCATCGCCGCCGGCCAGCGCGGCGCCGGCGGCCGCGAAGGTCTCGGCGTTTTTCGAGACATCGGCCCCCTGGTCCAGTCTTCGATAGACCGGGATCGCACCGGCGCCGGCAAGCAGCGGACGAAGCGGTCCGTCGAACAGGGTGGATTTGGCGAGAAACCGCACGTCGCGTCCGGCCGTGGCCCAGATGACCGCTGGATCGAGCAGCGCGTTGACGTGATTGGGCAGGAGCAGGACCGCACCGGCGGCAGGAGCGGCGCCGACGCAGTCCACGCGATAGAACAGGTGACACGTCGCGCGCGCCAGCAGCCGGACGAGCGGAGACGCTGCGCGCATTTACCGCGGCGGTGGGAGCGGTTCGACCGGCGCCATGGCGCTGGCCGATACGACCCAGGTGGCCGTCGCGCTCCAGACCATCCGATCCTGTGGGAGCCATGCCGGCAGCCGCTGCCAGCCCGTGCCTCCGGGAAAACCGAAATCCGTCACGGCGACGCGGACATCACGCAGGCGCGCGGCATCAGACGAGGCGAACGCCGCCCGCCAGGCCACGCCGTCCGCGGGGGCGGCAATGAAGGTGGCGGTCCATCGGCCGAGTCGCAGGGCGCCCGGCAGGCTCGAACGCGCCGGCACGACCCCGGGCGGAAGCACGAACGCGACGGCCAGGCCGGGACGGCGTGGAACGGCGGTGAGCGTCAGCTCCATGCCGGCGGCAACCGGCTGCAGCGCGAAGCCGGCGATTTCGATTGGCGCGGGTCCGAGTGAGGGACCCGTGGTGCGAAAGACGAACGGATACGCGAGCCGGCCCCACGGCACACTGCTGTCCGCGGCGGTCGCCTGCAGGCTCCACCCGCCCGGCCCCCCGGTCCCCAGATCGAGTCCGGGCTCTATCGACGCGACTTCCCAGATGGCGTTCGCGCCGTCCGCTTCCTGCAGTGCGCGAACGTGACGTCGCAGCGGCTGCTCGAAGGTGTACGCGGGAGCCGCATAGGCCAGCCCCGCCGCGATCGCGACCGACAGCAGGCAGAGGGTGGTGACGAGCGACGGGCGTAACAGGGGACGCTCCGACGCGACCGCCGCGATGAACGGCGGTACGATCATGATCCCGGCCGCGGTCATGATCGCGGCGTAGGCATAGACCGGCGTGATCATTGGAAGCCGGCCGAACACCGCAACCATGAACCGCAGCAGATCCGTCGTCTCGCGCAGCCACAGCGTCACCGTGACGGCGAGCACGATCACCGAGGCGATCCGGATGGCGTGGCTGTTCGTCGAGGGCGTCAGCAGCAGGAGGATGCCGGCGGTGAGGAGCGGCAGCGTCCAGAGATAGGCGGCCGCGGGCGCGAACCACAATCCCGCCGCCGCCAAGACCAGCCACGCCGGCAGCGCGAGACTCCAGACCAGAGCGGGGTGCCGCGGACCGTGGGCACGCCGGGGCAGCCAGAATCCCGCCCGGCTCACGAGCCAGCCCGCCGTGACCCCGACGGCGAGCAGCAGCACGAACAGGCGGTCGGGCCGCGCGTACCACGGGTGATACACCGATCGTCCGGCGCGCAACGCCCAGGTCGCCCCGGCCATGGCGCCGGCGGCGAGCGCCACACCGGCCGCGGACCAGACCACCATCAGGAGCCAGCGCCAGCCCCCGCCGTCGCGCCCCATCGCGAGAGTCACCTTGAGCCACCCCAGGAGCCCGGCGAGCAGCGCGAGCGCCGCGAGCACGCCGGCCGCGATCATTCCGAAGCTGATCGCCGCGACTCCTCCGATGTCGAAGTAGGTCGCGCCGGATCCGCTGCGAACGGTGATGTCCGCGTCCTCGAGGGCCGTTGCGATGGCGACGACGTTCTCGCCGGTGTCGCGCAGCGTATGTGGAGAGAGCCGATCGGGTACGTCGCGCGCCGTGTGGTACGAGTACCCATCCCCCACCGCCGCGAAATTGAGCCCCGGGATTCCCTGCCGCGCCAGGATCGTGAAATCGGTGTCGTTCGGGAGCCGGCGGTAGATTTCGACGCCGAAGGAGGCTCCACGAGGATGGGGCGCCCGCCGCGCCCACGGCCCGAGCAGCCAGCCGTTGGCCGGCCCGGTCTCGAACAGGTTGGCGACGCCTCCCGATCCGGCGGCCTCGACGTTGAGATAGACGTTCAGCCGCGACGTCACCTCGCGGTCCGTCATCAGCGCCGCGGCCCCCATCAGCCCGGATTCTTCGCCGTCCGTGATCAGGACGAACAGGCTCCACTTCCTGTCCTGGCGCGCCGCGAGCACTCTCGCCGCCTCCAGCGACACCGCGACCCCCAGCCCATCGTCTGCCGCTCCGGGCGAGTCGGGGGCCGAGTCATAGTGGGAGAGCAGACCGATCGCCTCCCGCCGCGCGCCCGGGAGCGTCGCGATGATATTTGCCACGCGCGCGGTGCGGCCGAGCGCGGCGCGCCGGCCGTCCGCTTCCTGAATGCGAACCTCGTAGCCGTAGATTTTCAGCTGATCGACCAGGTAGGCACGCGCGCGGGCGTTCGCCTCGGTCCCGACGGGACGGCTGCCGATCGTGCCCGCGAGCATCGCCACGTGCACGCGCGCATTCTGCTCGGAAAACACGCCGGGGCTGCGGGCGCAGCCGGTCAGCGCCAGCACGAGGACACAGAGCAGGGACGGACATCGGGTGCGGACGCGCATCGCCGATGAGCGTAGTTCAACCCCGCGGAGTTTGACCAGCGACTAAGGCTTAGGGCTGAAGGCTTGAGCCGGAACGGCCCTAAGCCCTGAGTCGTTAGTGCTGCCTTAGACAGGGGCGCGAGCCGGCGCGTTTATCGAAACGTCAAGCCTCCCCGTCGAGCTTGAGCCGGCCGGTGTAGAGCGCCATTCCGACCACCGCATCCACCCCCATCGCATCCAGCCGGTCGATCTCCTCCCGCGTGGTAATTCCGCCGGCGGCGGTCAGCGCCCGGGCGGTCGCGGCTCGCAGCGAGGCAATCGCCCCCATGTCCGTCCCACGCATCAGCCCTTCGAGATCGACATGCGTGTACAGGAACTCCCCGAAAAACGGTTCGAGTGCGGCGATCGCCTCCTCGGGCGTCAGCTCCAGCGCGGTTCGCCAGCCGTGCACCACGACCCGGCCGCCGCGCCCGTCCACCGCCGCGATCAGCCGGTCGGCGCCGACCCGTTCGCTCAGGCGGCGGCAGAAATCGAGGTCCGCGGCGCCGTCCCGGAAGAGCGACGACCCCAGGATCACCTTGGTGGCGCCAAGAGCCAGGGTCGCTTCGGCTCGCTCAATGGTCCGGATCCCCCCGCCGACACGGCACGGCAGCGCGGCACAAATGTGGGCGACGAGCGCCGCGTTGTCCCCCTGACCCTTCGCGGCATCCAGGTCGATCAGCTGCACTTTCGGCCGGCCCGTGAACCGCGTCACCCATCGAGCCACGTCGTCTGTCGCGATGGCGAGTTTTTCTCCCTGTACGAGCTGCACGATGCGGCCGCCCTGGAGGTCGATTGAAGGTATCAGCATCGAACCGGTACGCCCTGGTCGAGCAGGTACCGCTTCAAGTCGGACACGGCATGCTCGGAATAATGAAAGACGGAGGCGGCCAGCGCGGCGTCGGCGCGTCCCTCGGTGAAGACTTCCGCGAAATGCACGAAGGTGCCGGCGCCGCCGGACGCGATCACCGGAATCGAGACGGCGCTCGAGACTGCGGCGGTAAGGCCGCAGTCGAAGCCGGCGCGGGTGCCGTCGCGATCGATCGACGTCAGCAGGATCTCGCCGGCGCCGCACGCCTCCGCCTCGACCGCCCATTCCACCGCATCTCGTCCCGTGGACGTGGACCCGCTTCGGGCGAAGACGTGGAACCGGCCCTTCTCCCGCTTGGCGTCGATGGCGACGACGACCGCCTGGCTGCCGTAGCGCCCCGCGAGCCGGGTCAGGAGCGCTGGATCCGCCAGCGCCGCGCTGTTGACGCCGACCTTGTCCGCGCCCGCGTCGAGCGCCGCGGCCGCGTCGTCTTCGGTTCGAATGCCCCCGCCGACCGTCAGGGGGATGAACAGCTCGCACGAGACCGCTCGAATCGTCGCCTCGAAGGCCCGCCGGCCTTCGAGCGTCGCGGTGACGTCGAGGACGACGACCTCGTCGATGCCTTCCGTGTTGTAGCGGCGGGCCAGCGCCGCCGGGTCGCCTGCTTCGCGCAGGGCCTCGAAGTTGATCCCCTTCACGACGCAGCCGTTCCGGACGTCGAGGCAGGCGATGAGTCGTTTGGACAGCATGATCAGCCCTGCGTCACGCGGACGAAGTTACGGAGGATGCGAATGCCGGCGTCGCTCGATTTTTCAGGATGGAACTGGACGCCGAACACGTGCCCGTCCTCGACCGCCGCCGCGAAGGTGGATCCGTGCGTGCACGTCGCGACGGACTCCGGCGTGACGGGACCGGCGAACGAGTGGGTGAAATACACCTGGCTGCCGTCGGCGACGCCGTCGAGCAGCCGCGACGGCCGGGGCATGCGCAACGCGTTCCACCCGACGTGCGGGATTTTGAGCATCCCGGATCCAGCGGCCGCTTCACGAGGAAGCCGTGCGCAGAGCCCGGCGATCGCCCCGAGACCGGCGACGCCGGGCGCTTCCTCGCTGCCCTCGAACAGCCACTGCATGCCGAGACAAATGCCCAGCAGCGGCGTGCCCTGCCTGGTCGCCAGCCGGATCGCCTCGGTCCACCCCTGGTCGAGCGCCGAGGTCGCGGCGAAGTGCCCGACCCCTGGCACCACGATGCCGCGGGCCTTGGAGAGGTCGGTGGGATCCGACGGGCTGAAGAGCTCCGCGCCGGCCGCGGAAAAACCCTTCCGGACGGACGTCAGGTTGCCGGCGCCGTAGTCGATGAGCGCAATCACAGGAGCCCCTTGGTGCTCGGCAGCATCCGCGCCAGCCGCCGGTCTCGGGCGCAGGCGACGCGGAGGCCGCGCGCGAAGGCCTTGAACACGGCTTCGACATGGTGATGGCTGGAGCGTCCGTACAGCACTTTCACATGGACGTTGGCGCGCGCGCCCTGCGCGAACCCCTCGAAGAAATCCTGGACCAGCTCCGCCTGCAGATCGCCGACCAGGCGCACCTTGAGTTTCAGATCGACGACCGCATGGATCCGGCCGCTCAGGTCGATCGCGGCAACCGCGAGCGCCTCGTCCATCGGCATCAGGAAATACCCGGCCCGGTTGATGCCGCGGCGGGTTCCGAGCGCCGCCGACACCGCTTCACCGAGGGCAATGCCGATGTCCTCGACGGTGTGGTGTTGATCCACGTCCAGGTCGCCCGTGCAGCGCAGCTTCAGATCGAAGCCGCCGTGGCGGGTGAAGAGCTCCAGCATGTGATCGAGAAAGCGGATCCCGGTCTGCACGTCATAGCGCCCCTGGCCGTCGAGCGCCAGTCGAAGCGAGATTTGGGTTTCCTTCGTGACCCGTTGGATCGTGGCGCGCCTCACCGGACCTCCTGGAGCGCCGACAAGAACCGGCGCGTGTGATCGACGACCCCCGCGGTGATCCGGAGGCAGCCGGAGCACCCGGAATCGCGGGATCGATCGCGGACGTGAATGCCGCGAGTGGCGAGGGCCGCGGCGATTCGCGCCGACTCGCCGTCGAATCTCGCGAGCACGAAATTCGCCGCGCTCTTCCAGTGCTCGATGCCGCCCGCCTCGAACGCCTCGTAGAGCAGCGCCTTCGACTGCGAAACCTGGCTCAGATACCAGTCGTAGAACGCCGCGTCGGCGAACGCCGCCGGCAGCACCGCCGCGGCGCAGGCGTTGATCGAGTAGGGCGGCACCACCCGGCGCAATGAAGCAATCGTCTGCGGCTGCGCGATGACGGCGCCGACGCGCAGGCCGGCGAGCCCATAGGCCTTCGCAAACGTGCGGCCGACGATCACGTTCGGCAGGCGCTTCAGCAGCTCGCCTCCGATCAGCGTCGCTCCGGAGAAGTCGCCGTACGCCTCGTCCACGAAGATCAGCGCGGCGGGCGCACGCTCGGCGATGCGGACGATGGCCTCGGCGGGAATCAGCTGGCCGGTGGGATTGTTCGGATTGGTCAACCAGACGATCCGCGTGCGCTCGGTGATCGCGGCGAGCACCGCGTCGATTGGGAAAGCGAAACCGGTCCCGAGCGGGACTTCGATCACGCGGCCGCCGGCCGCGTCCGAACACGCGCCATACATGTCGAACGCCGGCACCACGACGATCGCCTCGAACGGAGCCGCGCCGGAGGGACCGCGGTGAGCCACCACGGCGGCAGCCAGGATGCCTTCGTCCAACCCGTTGGTCAGCAGGAGCCAGTCGGGCGCGACACGCAGCCGGGCCGCGCAGGCGGCGATCGCCTCGTCGTAGTCAGGGTAGACGGCGAGATCGTGGACCGTCATCCTCTGCAGCGCCTCGACCACGGCGGGCGAGCAGCCGGCCGTGTTCTCGTTGAGGTGCAGCCGCAGTCCCGATGCCGGCGTCGCGACCTTCTCGTATTCGTAGCTCACCGTCGTCCTCGTCGTTTTCGATCGCGGATGTCGTGCCTGTCCTTCCGCCGCCCCGTCGCGGTTCCTACCC